>NZ_JARAVO010000120.1:0-26894 GCF_033792805.1 Streptomyces sp. PA03-1a | reverse complement strand
GTGATAACAGGGTGTGTGCGGGTTCCGCGCGGCCTCTTGGGGCCCCTCGGGCGCCCCCCGGGCCCCCGCGCGGGGGGCGGGGCGCGCCCCCCCGCGGGGGCGGAGGGGGCGGGGCCCCGCGGGGGCGCCCGCCCCCCCCCCCCCCCCCCGGGGCGGGCGCGGCGCGGAGGGGAGAGAGGCTTGCTCCCTTTCTTTTTTTCTGGGGGGGGGGGGGGGGGGGGGGGGTGCCCCGGTGTGCAGGCGACCGTGCCGGGCGCCGTGCCTAACGGCTGCGGACCTCGTCGGCGTCCAGGCCGCGGTCCACGCCGTGCGGGATCACCTGCTGGCCCGGCTCCGGCTCCAGCCGCTTGCCGTCGAGGGTGACCTCGACCTTGTCCGGCTCGAAGGAGACCAGGTCGTCGATGCGGCCGACCTCGGGGTAGGCGTCGCGGTACGACCACGCCGCCTTCCTGGCACCGCCGATGTCGTAGTAGGCGGCGATCCCCTTGTAGGGGCAGAAGGTCCGGTCCTCGGCGGGCGTCAGCGCGCTCTCGTCGACGTCCGCGCGCGGCACGTACCACCGGGGCGCGAAACCCGACTCGTAGAGCACCACGGGATGCCCGGACCGGGCCACCACACGGCCATCGGAGCGGACCTCCAGCGTGCGGGAGGTGGTGCGGATGTCGATGCGGTGGTATGCGTCCGCGGCGTGACCGAGGATGCGGTCGTCCTCCTCGTAGAAGGCGTCCATCGCCCGCCAGGCGAAGGCGATCCGCCCCTTGAGGTCGCCCGCGTGCTCAGGGAGCGCGACCAGTTCCCAGGCGGCGCGCTCGGCCGTCCGCCCGCCGGCGCGTACCGCGAACCAGGCGGTGTCCCCCAGGTCCTTGTGCCGCGTGACGTGGTTTCCGGCCACCAGCGCCTCGGGCAGGACGTCGGAGCGCGGGAAGTACGCGACCGGATAGCGGCCCGGCTCGTGGAGCAGCACCACGTCCTCGCTATCGGCGATCCACTCGCCCGCGAACCGGACCCGCATGCGGCGTCGAAGGCGCTCGGCGAAGAGCATGCGCTCGGGGAGCGGATCGGGCACCAGGAAGTGTCCGATCCGGGTGGTGGAGAGCGGCCCCTGCTGCCAGGACAGTCCCATGGCTTTTCCTTCCTCGTCGGCCGTCGTAATGGATACTTCGACGCTAGAACCGTTAGTGACGTGGAACAAGCGATCAAGGATTCGTCTTTTGGAGGCGATCACGTCGTAATTCGACGGTCCGGGATCGGCTGGATTCCCGGTGCCCTAATGCATATCTTTCCTCTGTGAGCGTTCGTGTCGGGCTCGAGGAGCTGCAGGCCGCGGGTTTCCCCATGGGCGGGGAGCCCCTGGTCGCACTGGACCTCGCGGACACGGTGAAGACCGCCCGCGAGCCGGCCGAGGACCTGATCGGGACTCCTGCCGCGGCCGCCGCCTGGTGGGGGATCCAGGCGAGGAGGCTCCCGCCGGGCCCCGCCCCCGATCCGGTGGCGACCCGCAGGCTCCGTGCGGCCGTCCGGGAGGCGTTCGACGCGCATCTGGAGGGCCGGCCCGTGGATCCCGCCGCGGTGGAGGACATCAACGCCGCGGCCTCCTCCGTGCCCGTCAGCCCCCGGCTCGTCGTCACCGGAGAAGGACTCCGGGAGACCGCCAGGCGGCACACCGAGTACGGCGGCAACGCCGCCCTCGCGGTGATCGCGGCCGAGGCCGTGGCGCTGCTGGGCAGCCCCGACCGGCTGCGGCTCCTGCGCCGCTGCGCCAACCCGGAGTGCTCGATGCTGTTCCTGGCGGGGAACAGGCGCCGCAAGTGGTGCGCGAGCAACGTCTGCGGCAACCGGACCCGCGTCGCACGCCACTACGAACGCAACCGTTCCGGCCGCGCCTCCCCGGCCGGATGAGCTGCCCGGCCCGGGCCGGTGACCCGCCGCTCAGACCGGGACCCGGCCCAGGAAGCCACGGATGTACTCCGCGATGGGCTCCAGATGGCTCTCGAGCGCGAAGTGCCCGGACTCCACCAGGTGCACCTCGGTGTCCGGCAGGTCGTGCCGGAAGGCGCGGGCACCGTCGGGCCCGAAGATCTCGTCGCGCTCGCCCCACACGGCCAGCAGCGGGACGTGGGAGTCCCTGAAGTACTGGTGGACCGCCGGGTACATGTCGACGTTGCGCGGGTAGTCGCGGAACACGCTGAGCTGGATCTCGGCGTTGCCCGGCCGGTCCAGGAGCGCCTGGTCGTGGACCCAGTTGTCGGGACTGACCAGGCTGGGGTCGGCCACCCCGTTCAGGTACTGCCAGCGGGTGGCCTCCAGGGTCAGCACGCCGCGCCCCGGCGCCTCCGTCTCGGGGTTCGGGTCCTTGGCGTAGCCGAACAGCCCGTCCCAGAAGGGCATGACGAACCCCTCCGTGTACGCGTTGCCGCTCTGGATGACGATCGCGGTGATCCGCCGCGGGTCCGCCAGCGCCAGTCGCCATCCGATGGGGGCGCCGTAGTCCTGGACGTACACGGCGAAGCGGTCCACGCCGAGCTGTTCAGCAGCCCGGAGGCGACCTCGGTGAGGCGTCGAAGGTGTACGGGAAGTCCGTCGCCGCCGGCATGGCCGACTGGCCGAAGCCGATGTGGTCGGGGGCGATCACGCGGTGGCGGTCGGCGAGGGCGGGGATCCGGTTCCGGAACATGTGCGAGCTCGTCGGGAACCCGTGGAGCAGCACCAGGACGGGTGCCCCGGGGTCACCGGCCTCCCGGTGGAAGACCTCCAGGCCGTTGACCCCGGTGGTGCGGTAGTGGACGGTGCGGGTCATCTTCGACCTCCTGGGCGCTGTGATCGGTTGCTGTTGTGGGGGCGGGCACCGATGACGACGGCGGGGCCGGGTGCGGCTAGGCGGTCGGGAGCGCGGCGGCGGTGTCCACCTTCGGGAGCCCCCGGCTGTGCAGGTCGGCGATGAACCGCCGGACCAGGGCGTCCGAGGGCGTCATCGTGAGGGCCACGATGTCGCGGTGGACGCGGGGCTCCAGCCGCCGGACCACCGCCGCGGGCCGGCCGGCCAGGGCCGACACCGGCACCAGGCTCACCCCCATGCCCGCTCCCGCGAGCTGGGCGGCGGTGCGCGGACTGCGCGTGCGCAGCACGGGACTCAGGGTCACCTGGTGCGAGGTGACGAACCGGTCCACCCAGACCGCCATCCCGTTGTCCGGGTCGTAGTGGACGAAGGGCTCGTCGGTGAGCTCCTTGACCGCGACCGACGCCCGCGAGGCGAAGGGATGACCGGGGAAGGTGACCACCACCATCTCCTCCCGCCCCAGCACCTCCGCGTGGGCCGTCGTCGTGGTGGGTTCCGGTCCCACCACCAGGTCGGTGGCGCCGTTCATCAGGTGCTCCACCATGCGGTCGGCGCTGCTGAACTCCGCCAGTTCCAGTCGGACCTCGGGCCGGCGCGAGCGCCAGCGGCGCAGTACCGGTACGAGGAGCCACGCGGTCATGGTCTCCGCGCAGGCGATCCGCAGCCGCCCGCCGCTGCCCGCGCCGACCTGCCGTCCGATCCGGACGGCCCGGGTCGCGGCCGCCAGTGCGATCCGGGCCTCCTCGGCCGCGGCACGGCCGGCCGCCGTCACCCGCACACCGCGGGCCAGCCGCTCGACCACGGACGTGCCCAGTTCCCGCTCCAGCGCCGCGATCTGGTGGGAGAGCGCCGGCTGGGACATGTGCAGGGAGGCCGCGGCCCGGGTGACCGAACCCTCGTCGACCAGGGCCACCAGGCACTCCAGCGCCCGCAGTGTCGCCATGTCTAAAATCTATCCGAACTGTTCGAAACTTCCATAAGCCGAAAATCTCCCGGCTCTCCCTGCGGCGGGTGCGCGCCGGCTTCACTCCGTCCGGTGGAAACCGCGCTCCTGCACCAGCCAGGTGTTGCCGTCCGGGTCGGCGAAGTCGACGAAACTGGCGTAGTCACGGCGTTCGGGGTCCGGCCCGGGCCGGAAACCGCCCTTCCACCCGTCGCGGGGCCACTTGTGCCGGACCTCGCCGACCGCCACGCCCCGCTCGGCGAGATCCCGGCGGGCCCGCTCGACGTCACCGACGACCAGGTGGAGGTCGCGCAGCGACCCCGGGACGGCATCGGTGGGACCGGTCCCGATCTGCACCGAGCACGCCGATCGCGGCGGTGTCAGCTGTACGACACGGAAGTCGTCGCCGGGTGCGTAGTCGACGTCGAGGGTGAAGCCTGCGCGCTCCGTGTAGAACACCGATGACCGGTCGACTTCGCTCACCGGCACTGACGACCTCGAAGCTGTAGTCCATCGGTCCATCTTTGATCAGCGCTGCGGCACATCGCCACCGATGGGGCATGCGCAGCTCGAATGACCATTGAAGAAAGCGAGAATCCCGCGCCGGCGCCCCCGCGACCGACATGCTGTGTGGCCTCCGTCGCCGCCGTACGCCGGCGCCTAGGATCACATCATGGCAAATCCCCCGGATCGTGATGTTCCGTCAGGTCCGGCCGCCGGCGACGGTATGCGCCTGGCGGACACCAGCCGGGTCGAGGGCTTCAGCGACGCCGTCTTCGCCATCGTGAATCACGCTGCTCGTCCTCGACCTCTACGATCCGGACCACGGGCCCGGCGAACTCGTGCCGGGGCTCGCCGGCAAGTGGCCGGCGTACGTGGCGTTCCTCGTCTCGTTCGTCTGCGTCGGCGTCATCTGGCTCAACCACCACGGGCTCTTCCGTCTGATCCGCCGGATGGACGTCGGCCTGCTGTGGATCAACCTCGCCATCCTGTTCAGCGCCGTCATCGTGCCGTTCCCCACCGCGGTCCTCGGTGACGCGTTCGGCGATGCGGGGAACCCTCACGACCAGCGCGTCGCGGTCGTCCTGTACGCGCTGGTCGCGGCCGTCATGTCGGCGCCGTGGTGGGGGGTGTTCGGCTATCTGTGCGACCACCCGGAACTGCTCGAGCCCGGTGTGTCGCCCCGCTACCTCCGCTCGCAGCGGACCCGGCCGCTGACCGGCCTCGTCCTGTACGTGGTCTGCGGCATCGGCGGCTGGTTCATCGCCCCCGTGGGGGGTGTGCATCGCCGTGGTGATCGTCCACCACGGCCTCACCAGCGAGGGCCTCCACGAAGGTCCCCTCGGCCGGCTCTTCGGGGCCGCCCGGCGGCGATGAGCCGTGCCGCCCCCGTCACGCAGGTCCGCTGCCCGGCTGGAAGGGCCCCAGGCGGGGCACGGACGCCTTGCCGGTGTTGGAGACCTTGCCGCCGGTCCACGGCACCTTCAGGGACGCCGTCTCGTCCGGCGGGGTGATGAGCACGGCCGCCGGGGTCACCGTGGTCACGCCCGTGATGGACGGGTTGGAGAAGGACATCGCCGACCAGGCACTGGCTCCCGGTGCGAGCGAGACCCGCCGTGCCGGCTGACCCGTGGCGCGTTCCGGGTCCACGGTCACCTGTTCCCCGGCGGCGTTGACGAAGGCGATGCCCGGGAAGCCGTAGACCGTGCAGGTGCGAGCGGAGCGGTTGGTGAGGACGACCGGGAAGTTCTCCTGGCCCGCCCCGGGGTCGTTGCGGCCGATCGACGCGCTGAGGTCCGAGGTGTGGCAGCGCCCGCCGGCCTGCGGGGGCGTGGAGGCGGTGGGGGACGGCGGGTGGTGCGCCGCGGGGGCGGAGCCGTCGGTGTCCTCGGAGGGCGTGGCGGAGGTCGGCGGCTCACTGCTCGTCAGGTCCCCGCTCGCCGGACCCGCCGAGCCGGGGAGGGTGTGCGGGGCGCTCGCGGTGCCGTTCCCGCCGCCCCCACAGCCGGTCAGGGCCGCCAGGACGAGCCCGCCCGCGAGCAGCGGGACGACTCTGCCACGGCCGGTGCGTCGGCCAGACGGCGTCGCCCTCCGGTCGAGCCGCTCGATGGGCCTTGCCTCGTGCTGGGCCACGTGCATGTCTCTTTCCTCCTCGGCAGGGCGCCGCCGGGTGTCCTGTGCCGGTCCGCATCCTGTACTCCTGGTGAGATGCACCGCGGGCGGCGGAAGTTCTCGCCGATCCGTGGCACCGCTCAACCGGTGATCCGCAGACCGCCGAGGACATCGTCGGTCAGGTCGGGGCCGCCGTCCTGCCGGATCTGCACGTACACCTGGGGCTGCGCGGCACCCGCCCGGGTGAGGCTGATCTCGTCGATCGAGCCGCCCTCCGCGCCGCAGCCGGTCCAGTGACGGACCCGCCCGCTCCATCCCGGCGACCCTTCGGTCCCGTAGCCGCGGCTGCCCCGGTAGCGGCAGCCGCCGTGCCGGATGGCATCCACCCGGGCGGTGAGGTCGCCCCGCTCGCTCAGCCCGACGAACACGCCGTCGACGCCGGAGCCCAGGTCCTGCCAGCTCCTCACGTCGCCGGCGACCAGGAGGGCCGGCTCATGGGTATCGGGAAGGCCCAGCACCCCGGGGCTCCAGCCGCCGCGGACGAGTTCGCGGCCCCAGCCCGCGGGGACCTCCACCCGGATCCGGCCGGTGGCGTCGCTGACCGCCGTCGGCGGCACTTTCTGCGGCGCCCCGGAACGCGAGGCGGCGAGACCCGCGCCGGCGGCCGCGAGCGCCGCGGCGCACAGGGCGATCACCAGGGTCCGCCCACACCGCCGGCGCGGCCGTCCTTCCTCGTGGCCGGCGGACCGGGCGGCCAGCGCCTCCAGTTCGTCGGCGAAGCGCGACGCGCTGGGCCAGCGCTTGCGCCGGTCCGGCTCCAGGGCGCGCAGCACCGCCCGCTCCACGGCCGCCGGGACGTCCGGGCGCAATCGGCCGGGCCGTACGACCTTGCCCGCGGGGCCGGGCACCGAGCCCGTGACCAGGTGGTACAGCAGGGCCCCCAGGCCGTACACATCGGCGCGCACGTCGATGCCCCCGTCCGGGCGGGCCTGTTCGGGCGCCATGTAACCGGCCGAACCGGCGGCCATCGTCAGACCGGAGGCCTGGGCGAGCGCCTTCGCCAGGCCGAGGTCGGCCACGAGCACCCGCTCCTGACCCTCCCGCGCCCCGGTGATCAGCACATTGGACGGCTTGATGTCGCGGTGCACGACGCCCGCCTCGTGCAGCGCCGCGACACCGCGGGCGGCCTCCGCCGTGAGCCGCAGCGCCTCGGCCAGGGCCGGCCGTCCCTGGCCGAGGAGGTCGTCCAGGGTGCCCCCGTCGGCGTACTCCATCACGAAGTACGGCCGCTCGTCGGGCAGTTCCCCGATGTCGAAGACCTGCACCAGCCGGCTGGACGCGGCCTTGCGCAACAGCCGGGCCTCGGAGAGGAAGCGCTCGCGCAGGTCCAGGCGGTACGCCCAGTTCTCGGCCATCACCTTGACGGCGACGGGCGCGTCGAGCGAGTCGTCATGGGCCAGCCACACCATCGCGAACGCCCCCGAACCGACAGGTCGCACCAGCCGGTAGCGGCCGATCTGCTGAGGTGGGGGCATGTGCCTATCATGCACCGACCCCGAGAAGGACCGAGGAGGACCCCTGTGACGCCCGCCCAGGAGACGGAGGAGCTCGCCGCGCGGGCGGCGGCCGGGGACGCCGCGGCCCTGGAACTGCTCCTCGCGCGGATCCGGCCCGAGGTCATGCGCCGCTGCGGGCGCTTCCTGCCCCATCGGGAGGACGCCGAGGAGGCCGCCCAGGACGTGCTGTTCCAAGTCGCCCGCAGCATCGGCTCCTTCGAGGGGCGCAGCCTCTTCCACACCTGGCTGTACACGGTCGTCGCCAACTGCTCCCGCCAGAAGTACCGCGAACTCAAACGGCGCCGCGCCGAGCAGCCGCTCTCCGCCGCCGAGGCCGACACGCCCGACCCGCGCAGGACCAGCGTGGTCGCCGGGACCCGGCTCGACCTGCTGGACGCCCTCGAGCGGCTGGAGGCCACCGGCCCCGAACTGGTCGCGCCGCTGGTGTACCGCGACATCTGCCAGATGGAGTACCGCGAGATCGAGGAGCGCCTCGGCATCCCGCTCGGGACGGTCAAGTCGCGGCTGCACAAGGCGCGCAGACAGGTCCGGCAGTGGCTGGTGGACACGGCCTGAGACGTCCGCGACCGCGGTTCGCGGGAAATTCCCCCGCCGGACCCGGAACTTCCGCCGGACTTCGCGCAACTCACCCATCCGGGGGCGGTGTGTGCCGCCGCCCGAGGATGCCGACAGGAGTTGCGATTTGTCCATGTTCCCGAGCCGTCCGCCCCACCGGCGCAGACGGCTGTCCCTCGGCGCCGGGCTGCTGAGCGCCGCCGTCCTTGCCGCGCTCGGCGTCCCCGCCCAGGCCCTGGCCGCAGAGGGCGGGCGGACCACGGCGCCGCCCGCGTCCGCGCAGCCGCCGGGGGGTCACGTCGAGCCGCTCTGCGGTACGCCCAAGCCGCACGAGTTCACCTGCTTCGGACTGCGCCGCACCGACGTTCCCGCGCGCAAGGGCGCGCGGGCGGCCGGGCAGGACCCGGAGGGCTTCGGGCCCGCCGACCTGCGCAGCGCCTACGGCCTGCCCGCCGACGGCGGGGCGGGGCGGACCATCGCCGTCGTCGACGCCTTCGACAACCCGAACGCCGAGGCCGACCTCGCCCTCTACCGGGCGCAGTACGGGCTGCCCGCCTGCACCAGCGCCGACGGCTGCTTCACCAAGGTCGACCAGCGCGGCGGCACCCACTACCCGGACCCCGACCCCGGCTGGGCCGGGGAGATCTCCCTCGACCTGGACATGGTCTCCGCCGTCGCCCCGAACGCCCGGATCCTGCTCGTCGAAGCCGACTCCGCCGGCATCGACGACCTCGGTGCCGCCGTCGACCAGGCCGTGGCGCTCGGCGCGGGGTACGTCTCCAACTCCTACGGCTCCAACTACGCGTTCTTCCCCGAGGACCCGGGTGAGTCCGCAGCCGACGTCCACTACGACCACCCCGGTGTCGCCGTCGTCGCCTCGTCCGGGGACTCCCGCTACGGCGTCGCCTACCCGGCCGCGTCCCCCCACGTGACCGCGGTCGGCGGCACCACCCTCACCCGGGACGCCGGCGCCCCGCGCGGCTGGTCGGAGTCGGTGTGGAGCCACGACGGGGCCGGAACCGGCTCCGGTTGCTCCCGCTACGAGGCCAAGCCCGCCTTCCAGAAGGACACCGGCTGCCCGGGGCGCACGGTCGCCGACGTCTCGGCCGTGGCCGACCCGGCCACCGGTGTCGCCGTCTACGACAGCTACAGCGGCGGCGGCTGGGGCGTGGCGGGCGGCACCAGCGCCTCCGCGCCGATCATCGCCGGCGTCTACGCCACCGCCGACGCCCCGGTCGCCGGGACCTACCCCAACACCTACCCGTACGCCTCCGGCGGCGCCGGACTGCACGACGTCACCTCCGGCGCCAACGGCCGGTGTTCCCCGGCGTACCTGTGCACCGCGGGCCCCGGCTACGACGGGCCCACCGGCCTGGGCACCCCCGACGGCACGGGGGCCTTCCGGATGGGGCCGCACGGCACCGTGACCGGCACGGTCACCGACCGGCGCAGTGACGCGCCCGTGCCCGCGGCGGTGGTGACCGCGGGCATCTTCCGCGCCACCACCGACGCCCGCGGCCGCTACCGCCTGCCGCTGCCCGCCGGCCGGCACGACGTCCGGGTCGAGGCCTACGGCTACGCGCCCGGACAGCCCGCGGCCGTGGACGTCACCGACGGCACAGCGCTGCTCCGGGACGTCGGCCTGCGCAAATTGCCGACCCACCGGGTGACGGGCACCGTCACCGACGGGTCCGGGCACGGCTGGCCGCTCCATGCGAAGATCACCGTGGACGGCGTCCCGGGTGCCCCGGTCTGGTCCGACGCCTCCACCGGCGCGTACCGTCTCGACCTCCCCGGGAACCACACCTACACCCTCCGGGTCGTCAGCGACGACTCCCACTACCGGTCCCTGGTACGGCAGGTGACGGTGGGCTCCGCCGACCGCGGCCTGCGCCTGGCGCTGCCCGCGGACACCTGGGCGACCGGCAACCCCGCCTACCGTCTGACGGTGCGCACCCTCGACACGCAGCGCTTCGACTCCACGGCCGGGGCACCCGGGGGCTGGAGCGTCGCCGACGCGCCCGGCACGGCCCACGGCTGGGCGTTCGACGATCCGGGCGGCCGCGGCAACACCACGGGCGGCTCCGGGGCCTTCGCCGTCGCGGACAACGACCACGCCGGCTGGGACACCGCACTGGACACCCAGCTGATCAGCCCCGCGTACGACTTCAGCGGCACCGGCGATCCCGCGCTGGCCTTCGCCACCGACTACCAGGGTTCCGCGGAACAGAGCGGTGACGTCGACGTCAGCGACGACGGCGGCAGGACCTGGACGACGGTGTGGCACCAGGACCAGCTGTGGAGCAGCGGCCGCGTCGACGTCCCGCTGACCGCCTACGCCGGCGAGCGCGCGGTGCGGCTGCGCTTCCACTTCACCGGGCCCGGCATGCTCTGGGCCGTCGACGACGTGACGGTCAGCCGGCGGATCCTCACCCCCGTCCGCGGGGGAGTGGTCACCGGCACGGTCACCGACGCCAACACCGGACGGGGACTCGTCGGCGCGGTGGTGCGTGGCGGGGTCCACGGCCCCTCGGCGCCGACCACCGCCACCACCGGCGACCCGCGCACCGGTGACGGCCTCTACCGGCTGTTCGTCCCCGGTGGCGGCAGCCGCGCCGTCACCGTCGCCAAGCCCGCGTACCGGACCACGTCCCGTACCGTGACCGTCCGGCCGGACCGGGCGGTCAAGGCCTCCTTCTCCCTCGCGGCGGGGCGGCTGTCGGTCGGCACCACCCGGATCGACACCACCACCGCACCCGGTGGCAAGGCGGCCCGGAAGGTGACCGTGCGCAACACCGGCACCGCCCCCGCCACGCTCCGCATCGGCGAACGCACCGGCACCGGCGCGGACTCCGGACCCCCGGCCACGGCCTGGCGCACCCTGCCGGACCTCCCCGTCCCGGTGATGGACAACGCGGTGGAGACCTACGGCGGCAGGCTCTACTCCGCCCTCGGCTCCGACGGCTCCACGCCCACCGCCGACCTGTACGTCTACGACCCGTCGGCGGGCACCTGGACCCGCGGCGCCACCGCGCCCGAGCCCCGGCAGGCCACCGCCCACGGGATCATCGACGGCCGCCTCTACGCGGTCGGCGGCTGGGGCCCGCAGGAGACGGTCAGCAGCACCCTGCAGGTCTACGACACGGCGCGGAACACCTGGGCGCAGGGCCCGGCCGTTCCCCAGGGCCACTACGGCGCGGCGGGCGCCGTCCTCGACGGGCGGCTGTACGTCGTCGGCGGATGCACCAACACCGAGTGCGCGAACACCGTGTCCGTCTTCGACCCGGCCTCCGGCAGGTGGGCCAGGGCCGCGGACTACCCGCAGTCGATCAGCTGGGCCTCGTGCGGCGCCATCAGCGGCAAGCTCTACTGCGCTGGCGGCACCCACGAGTACGTGGAGACGGCCGCGGCGTACGTCTACGACCCTGCCTCCGACGCCTGGCAGCCCCGCGCGGACATGCCCGTGGGCCTGGCCACCGCCGCCTACGCAGCCGCCGACGGGCGGCTCCTGGTGTCCGGAGGCTTCAAGCGGGTCGGCGTCAACAGGGTCCTGACCCCGGAGGGCTACGCCTACGACCCCGGCGGCGACACCTGGTCCGCGCTGCCCCGCACCACGACCGCCGTGTACCGAGGCGGCGGCGCCCCCGGCATGTACCGGGTGGGCGGCAGCGACCAGAGCCGCTTCCCCGTGCCGGTGGCCACCGTGGAGGAACTGCCGGGCTGGGACGGGACCGAGACGGACGTGGGCTGGCTGTCGGAGAGCCCGGTCCGTCTGACCCTGCGGCCCGGCGAGCGGGCGACGTTCACGGTCACGGCGGACGCCCGCGGGATCCGCGGGCCGGCGGACCGGGCGGCGTCCCTGGTGATGCGGAGCGACACACCGTACTGGCTCCCGCCGGTCCCGGTGTCCCTGCACGTCACGAAGGGGCGCACCCCATAGGCCCCATCGCCGCGCCCCCGGGCGGACCGGAGTCCGTCCGGGGGCGCGGCGCCTGCTGCTAGACCCACCTGCAGGTGAGCCACTTCTCGTGGTCGTAGTGGTCCTGCGACGGGTACCGCTCCACGATGGGCACCACCTCGGTGGTGTCCTCGGGCCGGACGCGTTCGGGCAGGGCGCCGAAGCGGGCCTGGCGCGTCACCGCGCCGGTGTCAGCGGCCTTGGCCAGCTTCACGACCTTGACGACCTTGACGGCCTTCTGCGTGTTCGGCATGCCGGTCCTCTCTCTCGCGGTGTCGTCCTCAGAAGACCTGGAGGAAACACCCGCAGGCGATGGTGACGACGGCCACGGCCACCGTGGCCACTTTCATGACGCTGAGCACTTTCACGGAACCCTCCGGTGGGGCATCGGCGGAGTCGGGCACCACCGCGGCTGCTGCCGACGTTCGCACAGGCGATCGTCACCTGTCAAGGAGGTGACGAGCGTCGGACCTTTGAGGTCCACCGCGCCATGGCGCGGGCATCACGCCTGGTAGACGGAGTGCAACTCCTGGTACGCCTGGAGCCCCTCCGGGCCCAACTCCCGGCCGAGGCCGCTGGCCTTCACGCCCCCGTACGGGGAGGCGAGGTCGGGCACGTAACCGTTGATCCCCACCGTGCCGCTGCGGATCCGCCGGGCGACGCGCGTGCCGTGCTCGGGATCGGCGGTCCAGACCGTGCCCGCGAGGCCGTACGCGGAGTCGTTGGCGAGTCCGACGGCCTCGTCCTCGCCGTCGTACGGCGTGATCGACAGGACCGGCCCGAAGATCTCCTCCTGGGCGATGACCGAGGCGTTGTCGACGTCGGCGAAGACGGTCGGCTGGACGAACCAGCCCCGGTCGAGATCGGCCGGCCGCCCGCCGCCCGTCGTCAGCCGGGCGCCCTCGCGCAGTCCCCTGGCGATGTAGCCCTCCACGCGGTCGCGCTGTCCGGCGCTGACGAGCGGACCGATCTGCGTGGTGCGGTCCAGGGCGTCGCCCAGGACGGCACCGCCCGCCATCGCCGTGCAGAACTCGACCACCTCGCCGTAGCGGTCGGCGGGGGCCAGGATCCTCGTACTGGCGAAGCAGGTCTGGCCGTTGTTCAGCAGGCCGGCCATGAAGAACGGCTCGGTCAGCGAGCCCAGGTCGGCGTCGTCGAGGACGACCGCGGCGGACTTGCCGCCCAGTTCCAGCGTCACCGGGCGCATCAGCGACGCGCACGCGACCGCGACCTGCCGTCCCGCCGCCGTCGACCCCGTGAACGACACCTTGTCGACCCCGGGGTGGGAGACCAGGTACGCGCCCGCGCCGGGACCGCCGGGCACGATGTTGACGACCCCGTCGGGGAGGCCCGCCTCCTCGATCGCGTCCGCCAGGACCATCGAGTCGAGCACGGTCTCCGGCGCCGGCTTGAGCACCAGGGTGCAGCCGGCGGCCAGCGCGGGCGCGATCTTGAAGAAGGCGATGGTCTGCGGGAAGTTCCAGGTCATGATCGCGGCGACCACCCCCACGGGTTCCCTGCGGACCAGGGTGCTGCCGCCGGGCAGCCCGGCGCGGCGTTCCTCGAGGGGCGCCCCGGTGACGAGGCCCGCGTAGTAGCGCAGCAGGGCGGCCGGGACCGTCCCCTCGAAGGGCTCGGCCGTGGAGATCGGCATGCCGTTCTGCGCGCTGACCGTGCTCGCCGTCAGGCGGCTCCGGGCCTCGAGCGCATCGGCGAGCCGCAGCACGACCGAAGCGCGGCGCTCGGGCTCCCACCGGGGCCATCCGCCGGGGGCGTCGAAGGCGGCACGGGCCGCCCGCACGGCGTCGTCCACGTCCGCGTCCAGGGCCTCGGGCACCGAGCCCAGGTACACGCCGGTGCTGGCGGACGCGGCGGTGATGGTCCGGCTACCGGCTGGTGTCGTCCACTGCCCTTCGATGAACAGGCGTTTCACATCCATGATGGGTACTTCTTCCGGCTGCGGCCGGGCCGTGTTCACCCGGCTTCGGATGATTCGGCGCGGCGGGAAGCCGGCGTGCGTCCGTCCAGCCGGCCGTCGGGCGGCCGGTGGTGGCTTCCACCGCGTGGGAAGCGTTCTTTTCGCGACTGATGGCCGAGAATACTCCTATCTGATGGCATCTGCCCTCAGATGTCGATCGGGGTGACCGTATGAGGAAGTACGGCGGCATGACCGCCGAGGAGCGCGTCGCGGCGCGGCGCCGCCGCATCATGGACGCGGCCATCGAGCTGTTCTCCACCCAGGGCTACGGCGGGACCTCGATGCGCGCGGTGCTCCGCCACTGCCACCTGCCCGACCGCTACTTCACGGAGAGCTTCGCCTCCCTCGACGAACTGCTCGCCGCGATCCTCGAGGAGATCCAGCAGGACGAGGCCGCGAGGTGCCGGGCGGCCCTCGCCACGGGCGGTACGCGCCGCGACCGGGCACGCGGCATGCTCGACGTCCTGGCCGGCGGCGTGGTCGACGACCCGCGCAAGGGCCGGATCAAGCTGGTCGAGTCACTCGCCGGCGGACCGCTCGCCGCCGCCGAACGACGCCGCGGCCTGCGCCGGCTCGCCTCGCTGGTGGAGTCCCTGCTCCGCGAGGACTGGGCCGCCCCGGGCACCGACGTGACCGCGATGGCCATGGCCGTGGTCGGCGGGGTCAACCAGATCCTGCTCAACTGGGTGGACGGCGGCCTCGCCTTCTCCCGCGAGGACTTCGTCGACCAGGCGCTCCACTTCTTCGACGCCGTCGCCGCGTTCGGCGCCGGCCCGCCGCCCGAGGGCCGTTGACCTCGTGCCGTCGCCTGGACGTACGGCAGTCCCGGCGTCGGACCTTCGACTACGGCGTCAGCACGATCCTGCCGAAGACCTCGCCCGCGTCCATCTTCCGGTGCGCCAGAACGGCTTCGTCCAGTGGCAGCACCTCGTGCACCACCGCTGCGATCTCGCCGCGACCGGCCGCGGCGAGCTGTTCGCCGCGCACCGCACGCAGGTCGGCCGGGGCGACGGTGGCCGCGCTGAAGGTGGCGAAGGACAACGACTTCCGGAACGCCGCCATGAGCTTGGTGCCGAAGTCCGCGGGCGGCTGACCTGCGACGGCGCCGACGGCCACCATGCGGCCGTTCGGGTTGAGCCGGTCGAGGAACGACGGCATGTCCTCGCCGGCCACGACGTCGATGATGACGTCATAGCCCGCAGGAGCCTCTTCCCCTCCGTCGCCGGAGCGGTCCAGCACGTGGGTCGCGCCGAGACGGCGCAGCCGCTCGCCGCGACCGGCCGACGAGGTCGTGACCGCCACCGCGGAGGCACCACCGCGAGCCGCGAGCTGCACGGCCATGATCCCGATGTTGCCGGACGCGCCCCGCACCAAGACGGTCTCCCCGGGGGCGAGATGGGCGTGGCGAAGCCCGAAGTGCGCCACCGCGCCGGCACTGCCGAGCGTCACCGCGTCGACGACGGACAGGCCAGCGGGCAGGGGAAGGATCTGCTCGACCGGTACGACGGCCTGTTCGACGTAGCCGCCGCCGGTGCCGGTGGAGCCCCACACCCGCCGGCCGATCCACGAGGCGTCGACGCCGTCGCCGACCGCGGTCACGGTGCCGGCCACCTCGCTGCCCGGGATGAAGCCCTCCGTGAATCCGTAGGCGGCCAGAGCCCCGCTCCGTCGTCTCCCTGTTCTCGTACCGCCTCCGGGCGGGCTCCACGTCGTGGACGGTAATCGGACGCCCCCGTCCGTTTGGGTAAAGTGAGACGGGTGACCGGCCAAGTGCCTCAGAAGCTGCGGTCCGACGCGATGGACAACCGCGACCGCATCCTCGACGCGGCCCGAGCGCTGTTCTCGGCCGGCGGCCTGGAGGTGCCGATGCGGGCGATCGCGCGGCGAGCCGGGGTGGGACCTGCCACCTTGTACCGGCGTTTCCCGACCAAGCAGATGCTGGTCGCCGAGGCCTTCGCGGACCAACTGCACGCATGTCGGGCCATCGTCGACGAGGGGTGCGCGGATCCCGATCCGTGGCGTGGCCTGTGCCTGGTGATCGAGAAGATCTGTGAGCTGCACGCACGCGATCGGGGCTTCACCGAAGCCTTCCTGTCGGCCTTCCCCGGGACACCGGATGCCGGGGGACGTGAGTACACGGTGAAGGCGGTCGCCGGACTGGCCCGGCGGGCCAAGGACGCGGGGCGCCTGCGGGCCGACTTCGTCCTGGACGACCTCATCCTCGTCCTGATGGCCAACAAGGGGATCCACACCGCATCGACCGCCACCCAGGTCGCGGCCTCCCGACGCTTCGCGGGGCTGGTGATCCAGGCCTTCGAAGCCCGCCCCCGGCACGCACCGCTCCCGCCGGCGGCGCGACTGGCCTTCGCGGCACCGGCCGACGGCTGACCGGGGACGAGCGGGGTCCACGCTCGACGTGATCGGACCGGAGCGCCCGGGAACGCCGGCGGGCGGGACCGCTGGCCGCGGTCCCGCCCGCCGGGTGCACTGCCGGGGCGTCAGCGCAGGCCGAAGGCCCGGGTGATCGTCTGCGAGACGGTGTTGCCCGCGTCGTCCCGGGCGGTGACCCGGAGCGTGGCGAAGCCCGCGGACTTCGGGGCGCGCAGGCCCGCCCGCCAGCCGCTACCGCTGCGGTCCAGGTCGGGGCGCTGCCAGGTCTTCCCGTCGTCGTAGGAGACCTCCAGCGAGGGCTTCCCGATGGCGGCGGTCGTACCGGGCAGGTGCGAGGCGGTCACCGTCAGCTTGGCGTGCCGGTCCGCCCGGCCGGCCCTGTCGGTGTCCACGCCGTAGTCGAGCTGGATCAGCGGCAGGGACACCGCCGACTCGGGCCCGGTGGCCGCGGAGGTGAAGTTCCACTCCGTCAGGGTGTGCGTCGAGTACGGGTGGGTCCAGGCCGCCCGGTCGTTGTCGACGACCAGCCGGTAGGGCAGCCGCTCGGGGGCGAGTCCGGTGATCGGCAGGTACTCGGCGTTGCCCCAGTTGAGCTGCTGGTCGCCCTGGTAGAGCGACATCCAGTCCTTGACGTCGTAGTTGCCGTAGGCCTCGCCGACGTGGCCGGAGCCGGAGTCGCCCCAGCCGGGTGCGGGGATGTAGACCCCGTCGAGGTAGCGCACCGGCTGGTAGCCGATGGGGCCCATCCGCGGGCGCTGGATCGGCCCGAACCAGCTGACCTCGGCCGTCTTCCCGGCCGGGTAGCGCAGCACGTCCATCGAGTGCTGCCCCGTCTCGCTCAGGATGAAGGCGTCGTCCAGCCAACTGGCGTCCGCGGTGACCCAGTCGGTCCGGTCGCCCTGGGCGGGAGCGGTGAGCTGGTTGCCGACCACCCAGCCGCGCCAGACGTCGGGGCGGAACTCCATCGCCTTGCCCTGGCGGTGGTTGCGGAACGAGACGTCCACCTTGCCCAGCTCGCGCTGCGTGACGCGCCAGGTCGGGTCCGCCGGTACCGCGCCGGACCAGTGGTGCACCACGTCGTAGACGTAGTCGGTGGTGGGGTTCGAGGTGACCTTCAGCTTGACCGGGCCGTGCCCGAGCGCTCCGATGAGGTCGGCGCCCTGGTCGGCGTCGAGGGTCGCCACCGTCAGCGGCGCCGGGCTCTCCGGGCTCCAGGGGCCCTCGTCCCAGGGCTGGAGCCGGCCGATGCCGTCGTTGACGACGACGAGCACCTGCGCGCCCGCCGCCGCCGCGGCTTCCGCCTGCGCCTGGATGCCGGACGGGTCACCGCCCCGCACGACCACGGCCTTGCCGCGGACGTTCGTGCGGGCCAGATCCGCGGCCGTGCCCTCACCGGCGTAGACCGCCGTGAGTGTCCGGGTGCCGGCCGGCAGTGGCTCGGCCCCGCGCTTGACCAGCGGGTCGGCGTAGGTCCTCGAGGCCGTGCCCACGGTCAGCGCCGGCTGCTCCAGGCGGAAGCGGGCACCGAACTCGAACTCGCCGTCGGTGACCTTCTTGCCGGTCGGAAGCGCCCAGATGCTGTCGTAGGTCTCGTTGGGCAGCATGGACGACTCGACCAGGCTGTCACCGAAGGACCGGTGGACGTCCAGGCGTGGTGCGACGGGGGTGGTCTGCTGCGGGGCACGCGCCAGGATCTGACGCATCTTGCGGCCGTCGAGGGTGACGGACCGGTCCTGGTCCAGCTGCACGTCGTTGAAGGCCAGCAGTGCCATGCCCAGGGAGTGCGGGCCGTTGGCGCCCTGTACGTCCGCGGTGAGCCAGCCGCTGTAGGTGCCGACGGGCAGCCGCGCGGTGCCGGTGCCGGACGCGTCGAGGTCGATCGTGGTGAAGAGGCCCTCGGCGGTGAGCATGACCCGGCCGGCCAGCGGCTTGCCCGACCGGTCCTTGGCGGTGATGGTCAGGGTCTGCCGCCGGCCTTCCTTGGCGGCGCCGATCAGCGTCTTGGCCCGGACCGCGCCGGTGCCGTCCGTGCCGGTGATCATGCCGCTGATCGACTGGTCGAGCGGCAGCCGGTCCAGGTCCGCGGTCAGGGAGACCGAGGCCGTGCCGTGCGCCGGGACGGTGACCTTGTCCTCGGAGAGGGTGAACAGCCCTGCCGGGGCCTTCGAGCCGATCGCCAGGTCCAGACTGACCGGCGCGTCGCCGGTGTTGGTGTACGTCACCTTCTGGACGTCGGTCTCACCCGGCTTCTGCGGCCAGGCGTAGAAGCCGGAGAATGCGCTGACGGTCGCGAAGACCGAGGTGTGGACGGCCGCCGGTGCGTCCAGCCGGCCGGCACCGGCCTCGTACGGGGAGTACGCGGGGGTGGCCTTGGTGCTGCTGACCAGCGCCTCCTTCAACTGCGGGCCGGTCCAGTCCGGGTGGGCGGCGGCCAGCAGCGCGGCGGCGCCGGCGACGTGCGGGGTCGCCATCGAGGTGCCGCTCATCGTGGTGTAGTAGCCCGAGCCCCGCTTGTAGTGGGAGCGGGCCGCCAGGATGTCGACGCCGGGCGCGGTGATCTCCGGCTTCAGCCCGGCGTCGCCGTCACGCGGACCGGTGCTGGAGAAGTCGGCGAGGTGGTCCGCGGAGTCCACGGCGCCTACGGTCAGCGCGGAGTCCGCGGCACCGGGGCTGCCGATGGTGTGCGGGCCGCTGTTGCCCGCCGCGATGACGAACAGCGCGCCGGTCTCGCGGCTGAGCCGGTCGACCGCCTGGCTCATGGGGTCGGTGTGGTCACCGCCGCCGCCCAGGCTCATGCTGATGATCCTGGCCTTCTGGTCCCGGGCGGCCCATTCCATGCCCGCGATGATCCAGGACTCCTGGCCGCTTCCCTCGCTGTTGAGCACCTTGCCGATGTCCAGGCGGACGCCGGGGGCGACGCCCCGCTCCTTGCCGTCGGAGGCGCTGCCGGTGCCGGCGATCGTCGAGGCGACGTGGGTGCCGTGGCCCTGGTAGTCGAGGGTGTCCTGCTCGTCGGGGATGAAGCTGGCGCTGGTGTCGATCCGGTCGACGAGGTCGGGGTGTTCGGCGTCGACTCCGGTGTCGAGCACCGCGACCTTGACGCCCTCGCCGGTGTTGCCCTCCGCCCAGACCTTGTCCGCGCCGATCTGGGCGGTCGAGTCGGCCAGATCGGCCTTCACCTTGCCGTCGAGCCAGACCTTGGCGACACCGCCCGCGAAGGCGGGCTTCGCGGACCGGGCCGCCGCACCGGCGCCGCCGGTCAGGGCCGACCAGAACGCCGGAGCCTGCTTGCGGTTCTGCGCGAGGGCCGCGCCCTGGATGCTGTCCAACCGGTGGACGTCGCTGGAGCCCGCCATCTTCGGCAGGGTCCGGGCCTTGGCCGCGGCGTCGGTGTAGCTCACGATGAGCGGCAGCCGGGAGGAGTGCGCGTCGTCGTAACCGTCGGCGATCAGCTGGGTGACGTTGAACAGCTGTTTGTCGAGCTTCCCGGCGCTGACGTAGGGCAGGACGGCGTCGGGGTACACGTAGGTGGCCCCGTCGACGACTGCGCGGTGGAAACCGGTGGTCGTGCCGTTCGCACCTTGGAAGGACCGGACGGTGGTGCCGTCGGGGGCGGTGCCGATCGTCACCTTGTCGCCGGTGATGAGGGTGACGGTGTGCGTGCCGCCGTTGCCGGGTGGCCGTTGTGCGGCGCCGGCGGCGGGCCCGCGACCGGCGGGGTCCGCGGATACGGCGGCCGTGGCCGGTATGACCCCGAGTGCCAGGGCGGCGACCACGCCGAGCGTGATCGCCCCGGACCTGGTCCGGGGGATGTGAAGCGTGGGCAAGGAAACTCCTCAAGCCATGTGAAGAGTGGACGGCCATTGATCTTCGAGGCGCCCCCGCCCCCGCTCAAGGGCCCCGGGGCGTCGCTCTTGTGCCATGGCACAGTTGTGTCATCACGAGGCCGCCCGAACGCCGTCGTATGCCGACAAGACCCGCTATGCCAGGGAGTTCGGGGACACGGCCGCGGGCAGCTTCGTGCGGTGCCGGATCCATCTGGTCCGGGCGCGCGGATGGCCGTGGACGTACGCGCAGGGGAGCGTCACCGGGCCCCTGCCACGTGCGGCGGAGCTTGGCGGCTCGTCAGGAATGCCCAGGGAGGGCGACGTTGGGGATCCCGCTGGCGCGGGGCCTGCCGGCGATCTCCGGGCGTTCCCGGCTGCCGAAGTCGACTTGACCCCCCCAGGGCGACCGCGAGGTGCTCCGGCGTTCCCTGACGTGACCTCACCTACGCTGCCGAAGCTGCGCGTTGCCGCACCCAGACGGGCAACGGCGTCGCCGTCACCAGTCGCGGGCCGCCTCCAAGAGCCGTTCGCGTACGGCGGTGACCGGCGCGCGGGCAGGCGCGCCCGCGCGTCCGACCAGGAAGCCGGTGTTGATGGGCGGGTCCTCCGGCGTCAGCAACTCCACCAGCGCGCCGGACGCCAGCTCCGCCTCGCACAGGTAGCGGGGGAGCACCGTCGCACCCCCGCCCGCGACGACGGCGGCGAGCACCCCGCGCAGGTCCGGGACGACGACGGCGGGCCGGGCGGTCAGACGCGTACGGAAGACGTGGCGCCAGTAGCGGCGCAGGATGGGCAGGTCCTCGGCGTACGCCACCAGCGGGACCTCGCGCAGCGGGCCGGGGTCGTCGCAGGTGAGCCGCCCGATCCCGGCGGCCCATTCCGGCGTCGTCACCAGGACGAACTCCTCGTCCATCAGCGGGACGGCGGCCAGGGAGCGGCCGCGCGGCCGTACCGCCGACAGGACGAGGTCGAAGCGGCCTGCGTGCAGGCCTTCGAGCAGGTCCTCGGCGAGGCCGGTGGTGATGCGCAGCAGGACGCCCCGGGCCGCCAGTGGCGCGAGGACGGGCAGCGCCCGGACGGACACCATCTCCGCCGGCCCCGCCAGGTGCACCGGTTCCGGGGGCGCCTCCGGGTCCGGGCGACCGCGGCCGGCGACCTCGGCCAGCGCGTCCAGCGGCCCGGCGACCTGCCCGGCCAGTTCGTCGGCCACGGACGTGGCGGCCACCCCCCGCGGGAGCCGCTCGAAGAGCTGCCGGTCGAGCTGCTGCTCCAGCGCACGCACCTGCGCGGTCACGGTGGGCTGCGAGATGCGCAGCATCCGGGCGGCCGTGGTCAGGGAACGGGCCCGGTACACCGCGAGGAACGTGCGCAGCAGCCCCAGGTCCAAAGGCGCGCCGGGAGGCGGGGCGGCGGCCGTCCCGCCGTCGTCGGGGCGAGATGCGTTCCCATCGGCATTCTGATGAGCCATGTCGAGGATCCTATTGGTTGGCTGATGGCTGTGCGACCTAGGGTCGGGAACGTTCCGCCGCCGGTCAACCTGCGGTCCCGCACATCCCGCTCCGGCCGTGTCCGGGCGGAGACCAGGAAGTACGCAGACATGGCAGAGATCCTTCTCGTGGTGACCGGCGCCGATCACCCGACGCTGGCCGACGGCACCGAGCACCCCACGGGCTTCTGGGCCGAAGAGCTCACGGCGCCCTACCGCGCCTTCACCGAGGCCGGCCACCGGGTGGCCGTGGCCACGCCGGGCGGCGTCGTCCCCACCGCCGACCCCGTCAGCCTCGCGCCCGAGCTCAACGGCGGTCCGGCGGGCGCCGCCGCCGCGACCGCGGCCCTGCGGGCCGTCACCGCACTGCACACCCCGCTGGTTCTGGCGGACGTCGACCCGGCCCGCTACGCCGCCGTCTTCTACGTGGGCGGCCACGGCCCGATGCAGGACCTCGCCGTGGACGCCGACTCCGCCCGGCTGCTGCGCACCGTCCTCGCGCAAAGCACCCCGCTGGCCGCGGTCTGCCACGGGGTGGCCGCCCTGCTTGCCGCCCGGGACTCCGACGGCGTGTCGCCGTTCGCCGGCTATCGCCTCACCGGCTTCAGCGCCGCCGAGGAGACGCAGACCGGGCTGGCCGACCGGCTGGAATGGCTGCTCCAGGACCGGCTCGTCGCGCTCGGCGCCGACTACTCGGCGGGCGAGCCCTGGGCCCCGCACGTCGTCGTCGACCGCGGCCTGCACACCGGGCAGAACCCGGCGTCCTCCGCCGCGCTGGCCGCCGCAGTGCTGAAGACCCTCGGCTGACCGGCGCGCCCACCCACGGAAAGACCCACGGAAAGACCCACGGAAGTACCCACCTCATGCGAACGCCTCCCGTGCTCCCGGTCACGGCGGACCCGGGCCGTGGCCTCGTCGCCGCCCTCGGTCTCGGCGCCATGGTCGTCTCGATGATGCAGACCCTGGTGGTGCCGGTCCTCGGCACCGTCCAGCGGGACCTGCACGCCTCGGCCGCCGACGTCAGCTGGCTCGCCGACCGGTCCGGCCCCTCACCCCCAATCCCACTCCACCGGAGGGCACCCAGGTCGTCCCCGGAACAGAAAGGTGAACGACATGGCCACGATCCTCATCACCGGCGCCTCCGACGGGCTCGGCCGCGCCCTCGCGGAGGACCTCGCCGCCGACGGCGGGCACACCTGCTGCTGCACGGCCGTGACCCCGGGCGCCTCGCCGAGGTGGCCGCGGCCACCGGCGGCGAGCCCCACCGGGCCGACCTTTCCTCCCTCGCCGAAGTCCGGCGCCTGGCCGCCGGCATCGCCGCCCGGCGCGACCGGCTGGACGTGCTCGTCAACAACGCCGGCGTCGGTTTCCACGCGGAGGGCACCCGGCGGCAGACCTCCGCCGACGGACACGAACTACGCCTCGCCGTCAACTACCTGGCACCGCTCGTGCTGACCCGGGAACTCCTCCCGCTGCTCCACCGCGCGGCACCCTCCCGGATCGTGAACGTCGCCTCCATCGGCCAGCAGCCGCTCGACCTCGACGACCCCGAACTCACCCGCGACTACAGCGACGTCGCCGCCTACTGCCGCTCCAAGCTGGCGCTCATCTGCCACAGCCTCGACCTCGCCGATGAACTCTCCGGCACCGGCATCACCGTCAACAGCGTCCACCCGGCGACCTTCATGCCCACCGCCATGTCCCGGCGCTCGGGGATGGACGTCGTCGACTCCCTGGAGCAGGGCGTCGCCGCCACGCGGCGCCTGGTCGACGCTCCCGCGCTGGCGGGCGTCACAGGCCGGTACTTCGAGGGCGAGAAGGAAGCCCGGGCGGCCGCCGAGGCCTACGACACGGAGTACCGCCGGCGCCTCGCCGCGGTGACCGCGTCGCTGCTCTGACCCGGCGGGGCGGCCGTGCGACCCCGTTCCCTCCGGTTCCGGGTCGAGCACCCCGCGCGGACCGGCTCAATAGCGCAGTCTGGCCTTCGGTCCGTCGATGTGAAGGAAGCAGTTGCGCCAGACACGCAGCGGAGCCTCGCGGCCGTCCGCGTGCTCGAGGATGAGTTCCAGTTCCTGCAACGGCTTGGCGGCGGCGACGAATCGACTCCCGTCGGGGTCCTTGCCCGTGACGGCAGCGGCCAACGCCTCGAAGCGTGGCCTGACGGCCTCCCAACCCGCCTCCGGGGCGAAGCGGAGCAGGAGGAACGGCATGTCGCAGCCGTAATCGGTGAGCTTGCCTATGACGGTGTCCCCTTGTACCAGCCGCCACGTCATCTTGGCCCCCTGTCCGCGGCGAGCGCATTCCTTGTGATCTTAGTGCCCGGATGTCCTGAGTCCGGGTGCCCACGGCACGTGGTTTCGACGCCCGCCCCACGGGCACGCGCCGGTTGAGAGGCCGTGGAGGTGCCGAGATGAGCGCCGGAGAGAAAGCCAAGGCGAAGATGGAACAGGTCGTGGGGAAGACCGTGCGGAAGGCGGCCCACGCGGTGCACAAGGAAACGCTCGCGGCCAAGGGCGCCGCCCTCGAATCGCGCGGCAGGATGCGGGGCACGAAGGAGAGGACCAAGGACGTCTTCAAGCACTGACGACCAGCCCTACGAAGCCGTCGAGCGGAGGCCGGAGCCCGGTCGTGCCGTCCGGCCGGACGTGGGCGGCACGGTCCCGCCCACTTCACGGCGGAGATCGACGAGGCCGTTCCCGTCGTGTTGTTCGAGGGCGGCTCCGCGATCACCCCTCAGCAGTGCCTGGACCGGCTCCCGCGCCGAGGTACGCCCGCCGCGTCAGGACGGCTCGGCGGGGTGCTCCGGATCGTGGGCGGCCGCAAGGAAACGTTCCCTGTCGACGACGGCACGGTCGATCTCGCCCGTCGCGACGAGCCGGCCCCAGTCGTCGACGGCCCGCACCCGGAAGGTGAGCCGCCGGCCGGTGGGGGAGGGCGGAGGCTCGGCGAAGACGTCGACCTTGCCGCCGACCGGTGTGGCGCGGACGTGGTCTATCCGCAGTGCCGTCCCCACGGTCGTCTGTCCCGCCGCCGTGAAGGGCGTCGCGGCGTGCACCGTCTCCGCCTCCAGCCAGGCGACGAGCTGCGGCGTGGCCAGGACGGGTACGTCGCCGCTGCCCACCGTCGTCGCGGTGTCGGCATCGGTCACCTCGTAGCGCATGCCACCAACGCTAGGCCGTGTTGTCAAATGCCCGCCTGCTCGGCGACGCCTGGTACGGCACTCCCCCAGCCTTCGGCCGGGGGTGCCCCCACGCTGCGTTGTCGAATCGTCCGAGTAGCCCACTACGAGGACGACTCTCCGCCTTGCGATGCACCGCACCAGACGCCGCCGAGCCCGCCCTCCGGGCGGCCGGCGCTCATTTGACGACACGGCCTAGTACCGTCACCGCCCTGCTCCGCGGCAGCCACGTCCGGTCGGACCTCCGACTCGACGCCGGGCGGGCGACTAGCGGCCCGCGGACCCCGCGGAGTCCAGCCACCGGGCCAGGACCGCCGCCTCGCTGTGGTCGACGTCCTTGGTGGCGGTGAGCAAGGTGACCTTGTCGTGGGCGGCGAGGTCGCGCAGGTGCTCGACGGCCGGCCGGTGATCGGGGTCCCCCAGTTCGGCGATGTACCGTTCGCGGAACTCGGGGAAGCGTTCCGTGTCGTGGTGGTACCAGTGACGGAGGTCGGCCGACGGTGCCACGTCGCGGAGCCACTCGTCGAGGTGGGCCCGCTCCTTGCTCACGCCCCGTGGCCACAGCCGGTCGACGAGGACGCGTTTGCCCTCCTGGGACGAGGCGTCCTCGTAGATCCTGCGGTAACCGAACCGTCCGGCCATGGCCGTCGTCACCTTCTCCGGTCGCGGTACCCCCGCGATCTTCACTCTATCGGCGGTGCCGCGCCGCGGCCCGTCCGGAAGGGAGGGGGCCTCGGCCGGGCTCAGCCTGTCCGGTCCAGTTGCTGCTCCGACCAGATGATCTTCCCGAGTTCCGTCGGCCGGCTGCCCCAGCGCGAGGACAACTGCGCCACCAGGAAGAGTCCGCGGCCGCCCTCGTCGAAGGTGCGCGCCCGGCGCAGGTGAGGAGCGGCGTTGCTCCCGTCGGTGACCTCGCAGATCAGCGAACGGTCCTTGATGAGCCGCAGGTGGATCGGGGCGCGTCCGTGCCGCAGGGCGTTGGTGACCAGCTCGCTGACGATGAGCCCGGTGGCGAAGGCCCTGTCCTCCAGCCCCCAGGCGGCGAGTTTCGCGGTCGTCTCCTCGCGTACCGCCGCGACGGCCGAAGGATCGGCCGGCACGTCCCAGTGGGCGACGTCGGCCGCCTCCAGCGCGCGGGGCCGCGCGACGAGCAGCGCGGCGTCGTCGCTGCCGTCCCCGGGCAGCAGGGCGCCCATGATGTCGTCGCAGACCGCCGTGATCGAGGACGTGGCCGCGGTGAGGGACGCCTGGAGCCTGGCGATCCCCGCGTCGAGGTCCTGGTGCCGGGATTTGACCAGCCCGTCGGTGAACAGGACGAGCAGGCAGTCCTCGGGCAGGGTGACCTCGGCCGACTCGAACGGGAGCCCCCCGAGGCCCAGCGGAGGTCCCTCCGGGAGTCCCACCCGGCGGCTCGTGCCGTCCGGCAGCACCAGCAGCGGTTCCACGTGGGCCGCCCGGGCCATCCGGCACCGGCGCGAGACGGGGTCGTACACCGCGTAGAGGACCGACGCCCCGACCTCCGGATCGGGGGCGTTGGCCTCCGTCTCCTGGTCCAGCCGGTTCACGATGTCGTCGAGGCGGGTGAGCAGCTCCTCCGGGGGGAGGTCGATGTCCGCGAGGGTACGCACGACCGAGCGCAGGCGTCCCATCGTCGCGGCCGCACGCACCCCGTGCCCGACGACGTCGCCCATGACCAGGGCGACGCGTGCGCCGGACAGCGGGATCACGTCGAACCAGTCGCCGCCCACCCCCGCGGCGAGGTCGGCGGGCCGGTAGCCGTAGGCGGCGTCGACCGCGTTCTGGGCGGGCGGTTCCCTGGGCAGCAGGCTCTGCTGCAGCGTCAGGGCGGTACTGTGCTCGCGCTGGAAATTGCGGGCGTTGTCGACCGAGATGGCGGTCGTGGCGGCCAGTTCCTCGGCGAGCAGCAGGTCGTCGGAGTCGAACGCCGTTCCGCGGCGCAGGAACGTCACCACCCCCAGCGTGCCGCCCCGGGCCGTCAGCGGCACGCAGATGGCCCCTCCGCGCGCGTCCCGTTCGAAGCCGCCCTCCCGCC
>NZ_JARAVO010000011.1:0-67899 GCF_033792805.1 Streptomyces sp. PA03-1a | reverse complement strand
CGCCTGGTGCGGAAGCGGGTCGGGCCGGCCGTCGCGGCGGAGGGCTGTTGTCGACGAAGCACTCCGCCGCGACGGCCGCGCCGACCCGCTTCCGCACCAGGCGAGTGACGACGACGATCCGCTCGTGCCCCGCACCGCGCAGCCGCACCTCGTCACCGGGGCGGACCGCGTGCGCGGGCTTGACGCGCTCGCCGTTGACCCGCACGTGCCCGGCACGGCACGCGGTGGCGGCCATGGAGCGCGTCTTGGTGAGCCGGACGGACCAGATCCAGGCGTCGACCCGCACGGGGCCTTCGTCGTCAGCCATGTCACGACCCTAGCGCGCCCGGTTCCCGGAACGCGGCGTCCGGTATGCGCTCTTGACGAAAGGCCCCGCGACCCACAGGATGCGCCCAGGCATGCACACGTCAAGCACGCCTCCGTAACGCCCGCACAGTCCCGCGCAACTCCATCCCCCACACACCGGAGTGACCTGTGCCCGCATTCAAGATCGTCGCGGCCGGGGCCGCCACCGCGCTCGCCGCGGCCCTGCTCACCGCCTCCGCGACACCCGCGTCCGCGACACCCGCCTCCGCACGGCCCGCCGCACTCGCGGCAGCCCCCGACATCCCGGTGGCGAACGTCAAGGCGCACCTGAGCCAGCTGCAGTCGATCGCCACCGCCAACGGCGGCAACCGTGCCCACGGCAGAGCCGGGTACCGGGCCTCGATCGACTACGTGAAGGCCAAGCTGGACGCCGCCGGCTACACCACCACGCTCCAGCAGTTCACCTCCAGCGGCGCCACCGGCTGGAACCTGGTCGCCGACTGGCCCGGCGGCGACACCAACCACGTGATCATGGCGGGGGCGCACCTCGACTCGGTCACCGCGGGACCCGGCATCAACGACAACGGCTCCGGCTCCGCCGCCGTCCTGGAGACCGCCCTGGCCGTCGCACGCGAGAACCTGCAGCCCACGAAGCACCTGCGGTTCGGCTGGTGGGGCGCCGAGGAACTGGGCATGATCGGCTCCAAGGCGTACGTCAACGGCCTGGCCGGCACCGACCGGGCCAAGATCGACGGCTACCTGAACTTCGACATGATCGGCTCGCCCAACCCCGGCTACTTCGTCTACGACGACAACGCCGCGCTGGAGAAGGTCTTCAAGGACTTCTTCACCGCCAAGGGGATCGCGACCGAGATCGAGACCGAGGGCGACGGCCGCTCCGACCACGCGCCCTTCAAGAGCGCGGGCATCCCGGTCGGCGGGCTGTTCTCCGGCGCCGACTACACCAAGACCTCGGCACAGGCGCAGAAGTGGGGCGGCACGGCCGGGCAGGCCTTCGACCGCTGCTACCACTCCTCCTGCGACACGGCGTCGAACATCAACGACACCGCGCTGGACAACAACAGCGACGCGATCGCCAACGCGATCTGGACCCTGGGCACCGCCACCGCTCCCCCGCCCGGCACGGTCTTCGAGAACACCGCGGACGTCAGCGTCCCCGACAACGGCGCGGCCGTGACGTCCTCGATCACCGTCAGCGGCGTCAGCGGCAACGCCCCGGCGGCCCTCGCGGTCGGCGTGGACATCCGGCACACCTGGCGCGGCGACCTCGTCGTGGACCTGGTCGCCCCGGACGGGAGCAGCTACCGGCTGAAGAACTCCAGCAGCAGCGACTCCGCTGACAACGTCATCGCCACGTACACGGTCAACGCGTCGAGCGAGGTCGCAGGCGGCACGTGGAAGCTGCGCGTGCAGGACGTGGCCTCCCAGGACACCGGCTACATCAACAGCTGGAAGCTGACCTTCTAGGCGCCCGCGACCGTGGTGGCCCCCGCCCTCGCGCGGGGGCCACCCCCGTGCGCCGCGACGGAACGTGACCCGGCCCTCGCTCTGCGCGCCGGGTGCGCAGGGCGCCCGCTGCGCGTACCCGGTCGCCGTCCTACGCTGAAGGGGGGCGCGGCTTGCGGTGCCCGACGCACCGTGCCGGGCCTCCTGCGAGAGGAGAACCGCTGATGAGCAGTCATCACACCAATTCCCACGTCGACGTCCTCCTCACCGGCTGCGAGCGGCAGGACGCCGGAGCCGTGCTCGGCGCGTTGGAGGCCGCCTTCCCGACACGTCCCGGCGAGTCGCTCACCGAGGCCGTGGAGCCCCGCCCCGGGTCCTCCCACCCGACCGTGTGGGCCGCCTCCGTCGACACCCGCAGCCACGGCCACGAACTCGGCCCCGTCCACCTCGACGGCTCCCTGACCGCGGACCTCTCCGGCGGGCCCCGTCACGTACGCGAGGTCAAGAAGGTGCTCGGCGACTCCTTCCGCCTCGAGGAGCAGGGATCGGTCTCCGGCGACCAGGAGGTCGAGCTCCGTCTCCGCCTCACGGAGCTCCCCGACGGCCGCTGAGCCGGACGGCGTCCCCGACCGGGACGGCTCGCCAGGCGAGCCGTCCCGGCTCCTGTCCGGGGGCCCATCAGGCCACGTCAGGCCGCCTCAGGCCACGAAGAGCCCAGCGCCCTCGCCCTCGGAGCCGCCTCCGTCGCGGACGGTCTGCGCGGCCGCCGCCAGGCGCTCGACGGCGTCACGCGCGACGGGCCCCCCGACGGTGAAGGGCAGGCGGACGTAGCCCTCGAAGGCGCCGTCGACGCCGAAGCGCGGACCCGAGGGGACGCGGACGCCGAGGCGCTCGCCCGCGACGGCGAGGCGTGAGCCGGAGACGTCGCCGGTCCGCACCCACATGGTCATGCCGCCGGACGGGACGGCGAACTCCCAGTCGGGCAGCCGCTCGCGCAGCGCCGCCACCAGGTCGTCGCGGTGGGCGCGGGCCCGTTCGCGACGGGCCGCGACCGCGTCGTCCCACGCCCCCGTGCGCAGCAGCCAGGCCACCGCGAGCTGGTCGACGACGGGCGAGCCGAGGTCGAGGTAGGCGCGGGCGCTGACGAGGCGGCGCACGACGTCGGGCGCGGCGCGTACCCAGCCGATGCGCAGCCCGGCCCAGATGGCCTTGCTCGCGGAGCCGACGGTGATGACGCTGCCGCCGCGGTCGAAGGCGGCCATCGGGCGCGGCGCGGAGGCCGCGGCGTCGAGCGGCAGCTCGGCCATGGTCTCGTCGGCGACGAGGACGGTCCCGGCGGCGCGGGCGGCCTCGACGAGGGCGCGGCGCTGGTCGTCGGGCACGAGGGTGCCGGTGGGGTTGTGGAAGTCGGGCATGACGTAGGCCATGCGGGGAGCCGCGTCGCGCAGGACGCGCTTCCAGGCGTCGAGGTCCCAGCCGCCGAGCCCTTCGCGCATGGCGACCGGGACGAGCCGGGCACCGTTCTCGCGCAGCAGTTCCAGGACGTTGGCGTAGCTCGGCGACTCGACGGCGACACGCTCACCGGGGGCGCCCAGCCGGCGCACGGCGGCCGCGATGGCACCCATGGCGCCGGTGGTCACCATGATCTGCTCGGGCAGGGTGGGGATGCCGCGCGCGGTGTAGCGGGCCGCGATGGCCTCGCGCAGCACGGGCAGCCCCGCGGGGAAGTCGCCGTGGGTGGCCGAGTAGGACGGCAGGTCGGCCAGGGCGCCCTCGACCGCACGCGTCAGCCACGGCTCGGGTGCGGGCAGCGCCGCGCAGCCGAGGTCGATGACGGTGCCCGCGGCGTCCGGGGGCAGCGGCTCCAGACCGCGGGTCGGCAGGGCGTGGCCCTCCGGGACCGCGGTCCACGTGCCGGCGCCGCGCCGTGACCGGGCGAAGCCCTCGGCGCGCAGCGCCTCGTACGCGGCGGCGACGGTGGTACGGCTGATGGCCAGGGCGAGCGCCAGCTCGCGTTCCGCGGGGAGCCGCGCGGCCACGGGCACGCGCCCCTCCAGGACCAGGACCCGGATGCCGTCGGCGAGCCCCCGGTAGGCGGGGACACGGCGGCCGGTGGCGCGCTGCGCCGGACGGGGCTCGAGCAGACGCGCGAGATGAGTGACCCCTACCGTTGCGGTCCACTGCGACATGGTTTCCGGTCCACCTTCCGCACATTGGCCATGGATTTCTCCCAGGACCATGCCACATAGTGTCGCGCATCCACTCGTCATGGCCATAGGGGGGTCCCGTGGAGGGCCAATCCAGAACCGCACGCCGCCTGTTGCACCTGTACGCAGGACTGGCCCTCTACGGCGCGAGCGCGGCCCTGCAGGTGCGCGCCGCACTGGGTCTCGACCCGTGGGACGTCCTCCACCAGGGCATCTCGCGGCACACCGGGGTCAGCATCGGCCTGGTCTCGGTGGCGGTGGGCGCGCTCGTCCTGCTGCTGTGGTGGCCGTTGCGGCAGCGGCCGGGCCTCGGCACCGTCTCCAACGTCTTCGTCGTCGGCCTGTCGATGGACGCGACCCTCGCCCTGCTGCCCCAGCCGCACGGTCTCGGCGTGCGGATCCCGCTGCTGGTGGCGGGCGTGGTGCTCAACGGCGTGGCGACCGGCCTCTACATCACCGCCCGGTACGGCCCCGGCCCCCGCGACGGCCTGATGACGGGCCTGCACCGCCGCACGGGTCGCTCGATCCGCCTGGTGCGCACCGCGATCGAGGTGACCGTGCTGGCGGTCGGCTTCGTGCTCGGCGGCAGCGTCGGGATCGGCACGGTCGTGTACGCGGTGTCGATCGGGCCGCTGGCCCAGCTCTTCCTGCGGCTCTTCGAGCTGCCGCGGTCGCGGCCGGAGGACGAATCGGTGGTCGTCGCCCGCGGGGGGCGGCCGGTGGCGGACACCCCGGAGGGGCGCGCCATACTGCCGGAGTGAGCGCCATACGCCATCCGTACCTGGACAGCCCGGCCCCGATCGCCTTCGCCCACCGCGGAGGCACGGCGGACGGCCTGGAGAACACCGCCTGGGCCTTCCGGCGGGCCGTCGACCTCGGCTACCGCTACCTGGAGACCGACGTCCACCTGACCTCGGACGGCGTGCTGGTCGCCTTCCACGACCCGTCCCTGGACCGGGTCACCGACACCGGCGGGCGGATCGCGGACCTCCCCTGGAGCCAGGTGGGCCGGGCCCGCGTGGCGGGCCGCGAGCCGGTGCCGCTGTTCGAGGAACTGCTGGAGGAGTTCCCGGACGCCCGATGGAACGTGGACACCAAGTCGGACGCCGCGGTCGAGCCCCTGGTGGAGGCGGTGCGCCGCGCGGACGCCTGGGACCGGGTGTGCGTGGGCTCGTTCTCCGAGGCCCGGCTGGTCCGGGCCCGCGCGCTGGGCGGCCCGCGGCTGGCCAGTTCGCTGGGCACCCGGGGCGTGGCGGAGCTACGGCTGCTCTCGCGCGGGGGCCGTGCCGCCCAACGGCTGCTCCTCGCCGCGGCGCGGCGGCGCGGCGCGGTGTGCGTGCAGGTCCCCGAGCAGGCGTACGGCATCCGGGTCGTCGACCCCGCGTTCCTCGCGGCGGCGCACGGACTGGACCTGCAGGTGCACGTGTGGACGATCAACGACGAGGCCCGGATGCGCGCCCTGCTGGACCTGGGCGTGGACGGGATCATGACGGACCGGCTGGAGGCCCTGCGCGCGGTGTACACCGAACGCGGGGCCTGGACCTGACGACCGGTCCCCGCCGCCCGCCCGGACCCGTCACACCTTGGCCTGCTTCGTCTTGGACATGCGGGCGAAGACCACGACGTTGCCCGAGTACCCCGAGTCCTTGCTGTAGGTGCCGCCGCAGGTGATCACGCGCAGCTCGGGGTCCTTGGTGTCCCCGTAGACGCGCTTGGCGGGGAACTCGGCCTTGGTGAACACCTCGATGCCGTAGATGGTGAAGATCGCCGTGGTGCCGTCGTCCCGCACGACGTCGATGGTCGAGCCCTTCTTCAGCGCCCCCAGGCTGTAGAAGACCGCGGGCCCGCTCTCGTTGTCGACGTGCCCCACGATGACGGAGGAGCCCCGGGCCCCCGGGCTGACCGAGTCCTTGAACCAGGCGGCCTCGCCCGCCTTCTCCAGCGGCGGGGCCGCGATCACGCCACGGCTGTCCAGCCCCACGTTCATGATCGGCGCGTCGATGCTCACGGAGCGGATGCGGATGCGTGTCGGCTGGGCCGGCGGGAGGGGCGGCGGCGCCTTGATCGCCGCCGCGTCGGACTGCGCCGCCGAGGCGGCGGACGGCTGGGGCGGGCCGTCCATCCCGGCGAAGCCCTCGAAGGTCAGCACCACGCCCGCGACGAGGACCGAGCACACGAGCACCCCGACCGCGCCGCGGCCGCGCCGCGTGAGCTTCAGCTGCCCGGGACGCCCGGTCACGGTACGCCCGGCGGTGCCACCGCGCGGAGGACCGGGACGGCGCACGAGACGACGCCGGGTCCGCGCCGGAGCCGCGCCGGCGGCCGGGCGGGCGTCCTTGGCCGCGGGCCGGGCCGCAGGCTTCCCTGCAACCGACGCCGGCGGCTTCGCGGGCTCCGGAGCCGGGTTCCTCGCGGGGCCCTTCGCCGGAGGCTGTGCCTTCGCGGTGGATGTGTCCTTCGCCCTCCGCTTCTTCGCGGGCGGCGGTCCCGCCGGCGCGGCGGGCGGGGCGGGCCGGGCCCGGGCCGGGGGCTGCGGCGCGCGGCCCGGCCGGCCGGGCGCCTGTGCCCCGTCCGCCGTGTGCCCGGGCACGAACGGCTGGCCGAACCAGGGGTCGGGCTGCCCGTACCAGGCGTCGGGCTGCCCGTACCAGGGCACGGGGGTGGTGTGATCCCCGGAGTTTCGCAGCATCGCAGTCCTTCAGCTCCGACCGGTCAATCATGAGTGACAGTCCGTCATAAATGATGTTAAACCGAAGTATGCGTCAAACGCGGATGGATCAGAGTCAACCGGGCAAAGTGCTCCCCACCCGATCGGGTGGCGCCCTGCGGCAGCGGGGGCAATCCGGCGCCGCGCTGCCAGGACGAGCACCGATGATGCCGACCGTGTCCTGATGGGACCTCACCAGCCGCACGCGCCGGGCCTTGACGTCCTGCGCTCGCTGGCCGTCGCCACGGGCGTCGTGTACCACGCGCGCGCCCCATGGCTCCCAGGCGGTTTCCTGGTCGCGGACCGCCCTGCGCCCGGGGTGCCGCAACGGGTGGCGGCTGCACCGGTGGTGGACGGCGATGGACGAGCGGTTCTCCGCGGCCCGGCCGCTGCCGTGGCTGGGGCGCGCGCGGCTCGCGCGGGCTCTGCCGGTGGTGCCGGCCCGTGCCCGCGCGCCCTGGTCAACGCCGCTCCGGGAGCTCCGGGTTCACCGGCGCCCGGCTCACCCGCCCCGTACGGATCGCCGGCCCGGGCCGGGCCGTCGCCCCCGCCGGGAAACGGGCGCCGAGGTCGCGGGATACCCGGGGCCCGAGGCCCTCGTGGCGTGGTGCGTGAACACCCGTGGTGGGCCGTTCTGGTGAATCTGCGTGAGATCGCCTGATGACAGGCACCGTTGTCCCGGCGCCATGATCCGTCCGCGCCCCGTAGGGGCGGCGGCGCAGGGCGATGCCGTGGACTTCCCGACAACGCGCTGTGTTGACGACGCGTCGCCTGACAGGCCATCGACTGACTTCTCATCGCCTGATGCACCGGCGGACTCGTTGCCGGTCACCCGTTTGACCAGCTCTTCACATTTTTCTGACGCCGCTGCGGGTAAGGCTCCCCACCTGCGACAACGCTGTTCCGGCCAGAATTCTGATGCCCCGTCCGGGGGAAGGCCTGTGCCGATTCCGAGGTGCGTGAAGATCCCCGCCCTCGTGCCATGGATCTCAAGGACGCGGTCGCAGTACGTGTCGCGGTGATCTCCAATCCCGCCTGCCCCGTCCGCAAGGAGGTTCCCCCCATGCGTGGTTCACGCATTCTCGCAGCGGCGGCGATGACGGTTTCGGCCGTCGTCCTGCCGGCAAGTGTGGCGGTCGCAGACCCGATCGTCTCCGTCTCCAACAGCGGCCGCGTCGCACCGGGCGAAGTGGTCACCTTCACGCTCGGCGGCTGCATCACGGCGCCGACCTACGTGACCACCATCCCGAAGGTGGAAACGGTGGGCACGGCCGCGACCAACAGTCTCAAGCTCCTGGTGGACAAGGCCACGCCCGCGGGTACCTACCAGGTCCAACTGACCTGCGACGAGCCGGACGGCACCGACGGCCAGGTCACGACGACCGTGACCGTCAGCGTCGACGGCAGCGGCAACGGCAGCGGTCGTGGTGGCGAGGAGGGCCGTGACGGCGGAGGCCGTGACGGCGGAGGCCGTGACGGCGGGGGCCGTGACGGCGAGGGTCGCGGCGACGAGCACGGAGGGAAGGGCGGTTACGGAGGCGGCCACGGCGGCGGTCACGGCGGCGGCGGTGGCGGCGGCTACGGGCGCGGTCACGGCTACGGCGGCGACGACCGGTGCGAGTCGTGGTGGGGCGGCGACGACGACGACAACGGTCGTGGCGGCGGCGGCGGTTACGGCGGCGGCAACGGCGGCGGCGGCGGTGGCAACGGCGGCGGTGGCGGCGGTTACGGCGGCGGCGGCAACGGCGGCGGCGGCGGTGGCGGCGGCGACAACGGCGGCGGTGGCGGCGGTCGCGGTGGCGACAACGGCGGTGACAACGGCGACGACAACAGCAACGACAACAGCAACGACAACGGAAGCGACGACAACGGAAGCGACGACAACAAGAACAGCAGCGGCCTGACCGCCCAGAGCTTCGGCAGCGCGTCCGACGACGGTCGCAACATGGACGACTCGTGGGGCGGCAACGGCGGCGGCAACAAGGGCTGCAAGGGCGGCCACGGCGGCGGCGGTTACGGCGGCGGCAACGGCGGTGGCCCCGACACCGGCTTCGGCGGTTCGATGGGCATGAACACCCCGGAGACCCTGCTCGGCGCCTCGCTCCTGCTCGCCGGTGCCGGTGGCGGCGTCTACATGCTGCGTCGCCGGCGCATGAACGGCGGTCGCGCCTGACCGTCGCGGACCTCCGCGACACAGGCTGACCGTTCTGCCCCCGGGCCGCCCACGCGGCGGCCCGGGGGCAGTCCCGTGCACGGGTCGGGCGGACCGGAGGCGTCCGCCGGATGAACGGAGGAATCCGGCGGATGATCCCCCTCCCCCACCCCGGCCGTGGATGGCATCATGACCGATCACATCGGCAGGGCGCACGACACGGATCGGCAGGAACCACGGGTGACCACGGGCGAGGCGCAGGACATGGCGGTGCAGGACGGAACCGCCGCCCCGGCGCACGAGCGGCGGCGCGCACAGCGCGGCTGGTACTTCTACGACTGGGCCAACTCGGTCTTCTCCACCAGTGTGATCACGGTCTTCCTGGGGCCGTACCTCACCGACGTCGCGGAGGCCGCCGCGGGCCCGGACGGCTACGTCCACCCGCTCGGGATACCGGTCCGCGCCGGGGCGTACTTCGCGTACGTGGTCTCCGCCTCGGTCCTGCTGTCCGTGCTGGTGATGCCGCTCGCCGGGGCCGTCGCGGACCGGACCGGGCGCAAGAAGGCGCTGCTCGGGACCTTCGCGTACGTCGGCGCCGCGGCGACGACGGCGATGTTCTTCGTGACCGGGGACCGCTACCTTCTCGGCGGCGGACTCCTGATCGTCGCCAACGTGGCGTTCGCGTCGGCCATGGTCCTCTACAACGCCTTCCTGCCGGAGATCGCCGAACCCCACGAGCGGGACGCGGTCTCCTCGCGGGGCTGGGCGTTCGGATACGCGGCCGGGGCGTTGATGCTCGTCGCCAACCTGGCGTTGTTCCTCGGGCACGACGCGGTCGGCGTCTCCAAGGGCATGGCGGTGCGGATCTGCCTGGCGTCGGCCGGCCTGTGGTGGGCGGCCTTCACGCTCGTCCCGCTGATACGGCTGCGCGACACCGCGCCCGGCCGGCGGTCCGCCGGGCCGGCGGTCAAGGGCGGGGGTTCGCTCCACCAGGGCTGGCGTCAACTCGCCGACACCTTGCGGGACATGCGCCGCCACCCGCTCACGCTCGCCTTCCTGCTGGCGTACCTCATCTACAACGACGGCATCCAGACCGTGATCTCGCAGGCCTCGCTCTACGGCTCGGAGGAGCTGGAGCTGGACGAGACGGCCCTGATCGGCGCGATCCTCCTGGTGCAGGTGCTGGCCGTCTTCGGCGCCCTGCTGCTGGGCCGGCTCGCGGCGCGGTACGGGGCGCGCCGTACGGTGCTGGGCTCGCTGGTGGCGTGGACGGCGACGATCGGGGCCGGCTTCTTCCTGCCGGCCGGCGAGCCGGTGGCGTTCTACTGTCTGGCCGCGGCCATCGGGATGGTCCTGGGCGGCAGCCAGGCGCTGTCGCGCTCGCTCTTCTCGCACCTGATCCCGCGCGGCAAGGAGGCCGAGTACTACTCGGTGTACGAGGTCAGCGACCGGGGCACGAGTTGGCTGGGGCCGCTGCTGTTCGGCCTGACGTACCAGCTGACCGGGAGCTACCGGGACGCGATCGTGTCCCTGGTGGCGTTCTTCGTCATCGGGTTCGTGCTGCTGGCCAGGGTGCCGATGCGGCGGGCGGTGGCGGCCGCGGGCAATCCGGTCCCCGAGACGATTTAGTGCGGATGGGTGCGGCGCGGTAGTGTACGCCGTTGGCCGTCGGACGGACCGTTACTGCGCGCTAAAGATACCAGAACGCAGGGTGACATCTCTCACGAGATGTGACAAAGCGGGCGTCGATGGGTACAAAAAGGGGCGGCACGACGGGCGACGCACCTCCCGAGAACGGGAATCTTCACCGCCGACCGGACGTTGACCGGATGACGACGACAGCGACACCTGTCCTGTGGGCGACACAGCCCGGGAGGCACGATTCATGAGCGAGCGAGCTCTCCGCGGCACGCGACTCGGGGCGACAAGCTACGAGACCGACCGCGGCATCGATCTGGCACCGCGCCAGACCGTTGAGTACGCATGCCGGAACGGACATCGATTCGAGATGCCGTTCTCGGTGGAGGCCGAGATCCCGCCGGAGTGGGAGTGCCGCGCCTGCGGCCAGATCGCACTCCTGGTCGACGGAGAGGGCCCGGAGGAGAAGACGAGCAAGCCCGCGCGTACGCACTGGGACATGCTCATGGAGCGGCGCACGGTCGAGGAGCTGGAGGAAGTCCTGGCCGAACGACTCGCCGTTCTGCGCTCCGGCGCCATGAACATCGCGGTACATCCGCGCGACCACCGCAAGACCGCCTGACCGAAGGAACTGGGCCCGTGAGGGGCGGGCCCCATCAGACGTGCGCCCCGGGCGAGCGTGGCCTCAGTGCCGCGGCCCGGGGTTTTCGTCGTCCTGCTCGGGGTTGTGGTCGACGACCTCGCCCTGGATCACCTTGCCGTCGGGGCGGTGGATGCGCATCTGCTCCTCGGCGGCGCGCGCCTGGGCGAAGAGGTCACCCAGCGAGCCCGAGCCCGCGCCCCGCTCCCGGGCGGCGGACGCCCGGCGGTCCAGAGCGCGTGCACCCGCCCTCGTCAGCAGGGAACGGGTCGGCGGGAAGAGGAAGAGTAGCCCCGCCACGTCCGAGATCAGCCCGGGCACCATCAGCAGCAGGCCGCCGATCATGATCGGCGCCGCACCGCTGCCGCCGTTCCCGGCGCCGGAGCCCTTCGGCTCCTCCCGGTCCCGCTCCGGCCCTCCGGAGCGCATCGCCTCGTTCAGCGCCCGCCAGGCGCTGCGCCCGGCGTGCCGTACGGCCAGCGCCCCGCACACGAAGCCCGCCACGAGCAGCACGAGGACCGTGAGCCCGCCGGCGGCCCCGGCCACGAGGATGAGCAGCCAGATCTCCAGCAGCGCGTAGGCGGCCACACCGAGCGGTATCCACGTCCCGGCGCGCGAACGCCGCCGCGGACGCCCGTCACCGCCCGGTTGCCGCGGACCGGCCGGCGGCGGGGAGCTGATCGTCATACGCACCATTGTGCCTGCTCCCCGCCGGAGCCCGGAGGGCCGGTCAGCCGCGGCGCCGCCCGGACGTCAGCCGCTTCACACGGGAGCCGACGCCCCAGGCGGTGACCCGCCACAGCGCCTCGGCGACGATCTCCCGGCTCATCTTGCTGTCGCCGCGTTCCCGCTCCACGAAGGTGATGGGGACCTCGACGACGTGGAAGCCGGACGTCACCGCGCGCCGGGCGAGGTCGACCTGGAAGCAGTAGCCCTGGGAGGCCACCTCCTCCATGCCCAGGCCCAGCAGCGTCTCCTTGCGGAACGCCCGGTAGCCCCCCGTCACGTCGCGCAGCGGCACGTCGAGGAGCAGCCGCGAGTAGGTGCTGCCGCCGCGCGACAGGAACTCGCGGGACTTCGGCCAGTTGACCACCCGGCCGCCGGGGATCCAGCGGGAGCCGAGCACCACGTCGGCGCCCTTGAGCGCGGTCAGCAGACGCGGCAGCTCCTCCGGCTGGTGCGAGCCGTCGGCGTCCATCTCGACGAGCACGCCGTAGTCCCGCTCGATGCCCCAGCGGAAGCCGGCCAGGTAGGCGGCGCCCAGCCCCTCCTTGCCCTTGCGGTGCAGCACGTGGACGTGGTCGTCGGCGGCGGCCAGCTCGTCGGCGAGCTTGCCGGTGCCGTCGGGGCTGTTGTCGTCGGCGACGAGGACGTGCGCCTCGGGCACGGCCGCGCGGACCCGGGCGACGATCGGCTTGACGTTGTCGGCCTCGTTGTACGTCGGGATGATCACGAGAACCGAGCCGAGCGGCCCGAAGGCCCTCCCCTGGGCTGCGCCACGGGTGACCCCACCGCCATCGCTCACTGCTGTTCCTCCGTCTCGGTACGTCCTCGCCTGCCCAGCATGATCGCCGCGGCCCAGGACAGCAGGCCCACCATAGCGAGGGTCCATTCGGGAGCGGAGCCGACGCGGTCGGCGACGGTCAGATCGTCGCGGAGCGGCAGCCGGGCGCTGAGCACGGTCTGCGTGAACTCCTCGGTCTGCTGCTCGATCCGCCCGTCGGGGGCGACGACGGCGGTGATGCCGCTCGTCGCCGCCGTGACCACGGCGCGGCCGTGCTCGACGGCGCGCAGCCGGGACATCGCCAGTTGCTGCTCGGGCTGGCCGGTGCGGCCGTAGGTGGCGTTGTTGGTCTGGATGACCAGGGCGCGGGCGCCCGCGGTGACGGTGTCGTGGACGATCCCGTCGTACGCCACCTCGAAGCAGATGACGTCGCCGAGCTTCGCCGGGCCGATCTGCAGGACACCGCTGCCCTTGCCCGGGTAGAAGTCGCGCGGGACCTGGTCGAGCCGTTTGATGACCTTGGTGAGCTGCTCGCGGAAGGGCACGTACTCGCCGAAGGGGACCGGGTGCTGCTTGGTGTAGTGGTCGCCGGGACCGCTCTCCGGGTCCCAGACGATGCCCTCGTTCTGGACGTGGTCCGCGTCCGGGCCGTCGACCAGGGCGCCGACGAGGACGGGGACGCCGACGGCGCGGACCGCCTTGGTGATCAGGGCGTAGGCCTGGGGCTCGGAGAACGGGTCCATGTCGGAGGAGTTCTCCGGCCAGATCACCAGATCGGGCTTGGGCGCACGGCCCGCCTTGACGTCCTCGGCGAGCTTCAGGGTCGCCTCGACGTGGTTGTTGAGGATCTTCAGGGGCCGGCCCAGGAAGTGCATGCCCGGCTGCTGGACGTTGCCCTGCACGATGGCCACCCGGACGGTGTCGTCGGCCGCGGTGGGCACCGGCACCGCGTACCCGGCGGCGAAGGTGGCCACCGCCAGCACCGCCGCCGTCGTGGCGGGCACGTGACGGCGCGGGCCGAAGACGACCGGGCCCCTGCGCAGCCGCCACACGGCGACCGCGGCCGCGGCCAGCAGCGAACCGCACAGCGCGACGGCGAAGGTCACCAGCGGTGCGCCGCCGAGCGCGGCGAGCGGGGTGAAGGGGGTGGCGGTGTTCGCGAAGGCCAGCCTGCCCCACGGGAAGCCGCCGAACGGCAGCCGGTCCCTGACGAGTTCCTCCGCCACCCACAGGCAGGCGCCCCACAGCGGCCAGGCGCGCAGCCGCGATGTGACCGCCAGACCCGCGCCGAGCACGGAGACGAAGGCGGCCTCGATGACGGACAGGCCCACGACCGCGTCCCAGCCGATCACCCGCAGCCACAGCAGGAGCCACACGAAGAACGGCAGTCCGAAGGCGAAGCCCAGCCACGCGCCCTGGCGGGCGGTACGGCCCCGGGTCAGCAGCGCCAGGCCGGCCACGGCAGCGACCGACAGCGGCCACACCCCGTACGGGGGGAACGCGGCCGCCAGGGCCAGGCCGCACAGCGCAGCGAGCGCCGACCGCCGCGCGTTCGCCCGTACGGCGCGCGCCGTGCGGGCGATGCGGCCGGGTGCCGGAGCGGGTGGCGGCGGCGGTTCTACGGACGTCGCCGGCGGCGCGGCGGGGGCCGGTGCGGCGTCGGAGCGCGGTCGCAAGGTACGCGGCCTTCCTGCAGGTGGTCACTGTGTGACAGTGACCGTACCCCCAACGGCCCTGTCCGCGGACCCCGGGCGGGCAAAGCCTCCCGCGGCGGACCCGCGGCGCGGGAGGGGCGTGAACTGCTCGGGGCCCGGAACGCCCTTCGGGCCGACCTGGGACCCGCTGGCTGCGGATCGGCGACAAGGCCGTTGTCTACTGGGCGTCCGGGCCCCTCCCGGGTCACACCTGCCGACCGGGCGGAGCCTCTCGTTGAGGCGGACCGCGTTCCGTGCCGCGAGCGCTGGACCTGGCTGCCAGTGGCGCACGCCGTACGGCGCGACGCCCCGTGGCCCAGCTGCGGCCGTCGGCGCACGGAGATCCGGTCGGACGTCCGGTGGTGGACCCGGCCGAACCTACTCGCCCCCGACCGTCGCCTGTCAACAGCCGTTTGACCTGCGCGGATTGACCAAATCAGCAGGTCAACGCGAGGCCGGGGAAAGTTCCACGCCATCCCGACGGAGAACCGTTCGGGGGCATCGGCCGTTGACCCGTCACTCGTTCGGCCGTGCGAAGACCGTACGGCCTCCGACCACCGTGCGCAGCGCCGTCGGCAGCGGCAGCCCGGGGGTGAGTTCGGGCAGCCCGGGGGTGCCGGAGCGCGGGTCGGTGGACCAGTTGGCGACCCGCTCGTCGGGGGCCTGGACCACGAGGTCACCGGCCTGCCACACCACGTAGTCCGCGGGTGCGCCGGGCACGAGGACGCCCGCGTCGTCGCGGCCCACGGCGCGCCAGCCGCCGCGGGTGTGCGCGTTGAACGCGCCGCGGACGGAGATGCGGTGCTCGAGGGTCCGGTGGAAGGCGGCGGCGCGCACCGTGCCCCAGGGGTCGAGCGGCGTGACCGGGCTGTCGGAACCGAGGGCCAGGGGCACCCCGGCCCGGGTCATGGCGGCGAACGGGTTGAGGGTGCGGGCCCGTTCGGCGCCGAGCCGCTGGGCGTACATGCCGTCCTCACCGCCCCAGGCGGCGTCGAAGGCGGGCTGCACGGAGGCGACCAGGCCCAGCTCCGCGAAGGCGGCGACGGTGTCCTCGGTCATCATCTCGGCGTGCTCGACGCGGTGCCGCAGCGCGCGCACGCGGTCCAGGCCCACCCGGCGGGCGGCCTCGCGCATCCCCTCCGCGACGGCGGCCACGGCGGCGTCCCCGATCGCGTGGAAACCCGCCTGCACCCCCGCCTCGGTGCACAGGGCCACGTGGTCGGCGATCGCCGCGGCGTCCAGGTAGGCGGTGCCGCCGACGGCGGGGGCGTCGGTGTACGGGGCGTGCAGGCAGGCCGTGCGGGAGCCGATGGAGCCGTCCACGAAGAGGTCGCCGCCCGCGCCGACGGCGCCCAGGTCCCGGATCCGCTCCAGGTCCTCGGCGCCGGTCACGGCCTCGGCCCAGTAGCCGTACACGCGCGGCCCGGGCTCGGCCGCGGCCAGCCGCAGCAGCGCGGTGAGGTCGTCCTCGGAGGAGATGTCCGGGCCCGCGCACTCGTGGACGGCGCTGATGCCGAGCGAGGCGGCGTGGGCGAGTGCGGTGCGCTGCGCGGCGGCACGCTGCGCGGGCGTGACGGCGCCGTAGGCCGCGCGCCGGACCGCGTGGTGGGCGTCGCGGGTGAGCGGCCCGTCGGGGTGGTGGCCGGCCATCGTCCCGACATCGGGGACCAGCGCCAGCAGGGCGGTGGTGACGACCGCCGAGTGGACGTCGGCGCGGGTCAGGTACAGGGGGCGGCCGCCGGTCGCCGCGTCGAGTTCCGCGCGGGTCGGCGGGCGCTGCCCCGGCCAGCGGCTCTCGTCCCAGCCGTGGCCGAGCAGCACCCGGTGGCCGGGGTTGGCCTGCGCGTACGCGGCGACCCTGGCGAGGGCGTCGGTCAGGTCGCGGGCGGGGGCCAGGTCGAGGCCGGTCAGCGCCAGGCCGGTGGCGGTGGTGTGCACGTGGGCGTCGGTGAACGCGGGGGTGACCAGCGCACCGGCGAGGTCGACCACCTCGTCGACGCCCGCGGCGAAGGACTCCGCGGCGCCCTCCGAGCCGAGCCAGGCGACCGTGCCGCCGTCGACGACCATGGCCGTCGCGAAGGGGTCGGCGGGGCTGTAGACGTTGCCGCCGCGCAGCAGCACGGTGCGGCTCGCGCCGGATCCGCTGGTGGTCGGCTCGTTCGTGGTGTGCGGCACTGGGTTTCGCCTCGCGATGTGATGTTGGGCCCGCCCGGGCCCCGGTGGGGGCGAGGGGACGGGATCGTGCGGTGGGTCAGGGGGCCGTGGGGCCTCAGACGCGCGGTGGGCGCGCCTCGTACGGCGTGGAGAGGACCACCGTGGTGCGGGTGGAGACCCCGGCCAGGGTGCGGATCTTCGCGAGCAGGTGCTCCAGCTCGATCGGGGTGGCCACCCGGACCTTGAGGATGTAGTTCTCCTCCCCCGCGACGCTGTGGCACGCCTCGATCTCGGGGACCTCGGCAAGACGGTCGGCGATGTCGTCGGGTGCGCTCGGGTCGAAGGGCTTCACCGAGATGAACGCCGTCAGCGACAGCCCCACCGACTCCGGGTCCACGATCGCCGCGTACCCGCGGATCACCCCGCGCTGCTCCAGGCGCCGTACGCGCTGGTGCACCGCGGACGTGGACAGGCCGGTGGCCTTGCCCAGGTCGGTGTAGCTCATGCGCCCGTCGGCCACGAGAAGTTCCACGATCTGCCGGTCCAGCTCCTCCACAGCGCAAGAACCTACAGGGTCCCCGGACGCCGACGGTATCCGGCCGCCCCGTCCCGGCCGGGCGCGAGCGGCGGCGGCGCGGAGCCGACCTGCCGGGGCCGGGGTGAGCACGGCGGCGGCGCCGACGGGGAGGGGCCGCGCAGCCCGCACTGGCCGTGCGCTCGTCGCCTGCCACCCGTGGCAAGTCCGGACGCGCAGGAGTGCCGGCCGCCGGCCGCATCCCGTACGGGCCGCGGCCTGTCGGGCGGCGGCGCCCGGATCCGCCCCGCGGACCGCTTCAGCGGTCCCGCCCACGCGGCTGCCCTCCTCGACACGAGCCGGTGACCGGCGCGGCTGCCCTACCCGAGGGCACCGCACCAGACATAGGACCCGGCGACCGCCGGATCAGGACGATTAGGCACATCCGCACCGGGAAGCCGACCCAGCGACGATTCCTCGGAAGGAGCGGACCCATGGGCACGATCAGCGAATCCGTCGACGTCGACGTCCCGCTGCACACCGCGTACAACCAGTGGACGCAGTTCGAGGAGTTCCCGAACTTCATGGAGGGCGTGGAACAGGTGACGCAGGTCGACGACCGGCACAACCACTGGGTGACGAACGTCGCCGGTGCCCGCCGGGAATTCGACACGGAGATCATCGACCAGCTGCCGGACGAGCGGGTCGCGTGGCGCACCGTCACCGGGGACGTCCGGCAGCGCGGCGTCGTGACGTTCCAGGAGCTGGACGCCTCGCACACCCGGGTCAACCTGGCCATGGAGCTCCAGACCTCCGGCCTCGCGGAGAAGGCGGCCGACGCGCTCGGCGTCGTGGACCGGCGGGCCCGGGGCGACCTGCGGCGCTTCAAGCACTTCATCGAGGAACGGGGCAGCGAGACGGGCGCGTGGCGCGGTCGTGTCGCCCCGGGCGGATGACCCCCGTGCCCGCCTCTGGGGCCTCCGCGTGCGGCCGTTCGGGTCCGGCACGGTGCGGGCGGGGTAAGGGGGGTGCATGGGCGATGTGGACGACCGGGCGCCGGCGGGCGGCCTGACCTTCGGGGTCGAGGAGGAGTTCCTGCTGGTCGACCCGCGGACCGGACGGCTGGTCGACGGCGCGGCCGCCGTCATCGCCCGGGCCTCGTGCGTGCCGCCGCCCGCCCCGGGCGTCGCGCTGCAGCACGAGCTGTCGGCCGCGCAGATCGAGTCGGCCACCGGGGTGGCCACGCACCTGTCCGAGCTGACCGGCCAGCTGGCGGCCACGCGCCGCCTGCTGGCCGACGCCGCCGCCGCCGAGGGCACGCGGCTGGTCTCTTCGGGAACGCCCGTACTGGACGGCCCCTCCGGGATCAGTGCGGGCGAGCGCTACGCCGCGAACGCCGGCATCTACGAGAGCCAGGCGACCGGCTACCGGGCCTGCGGCTGCCACGTCCACGTGGGCGTACCGGACCGGGAGACCGCCGTCGCGGTCCTCAACCACCTGCGGCCGTGGCTGCCGACGCTGCTGGCGCTGTCGGCCAACTCGCCCTACGACCGGGGCCGCGACTCCGGCTACGCCAGCTGGCGTGTGCTGGACCAGGCGCGGTTCCCCGGTTCCGGGATCCCCCCGTGGTTCGCGTCGGCGGCGGAGCACGACGCCGAGGTCGACCGGCTGGTGGCCTGCGGGGTGCTGGTGGACCACGCCATGACGTTCTGGCTGGCCAGGCCCTCGCCGCGGCTGCCCACGGTGGAGGTCCGGGTCGCGGACGCGCTGGGTGCGACATGGGAGACGGCGTTGCAGGCCGCGCTCACGCGGGCGCTCGTGCGCACGGCGCTCGACGACCTCTCCCGGAGCGTCCCGGCCCCGCGCATGACGGCTCAGCTCGCCGCGGCCGCGCTCTGGTCGGCGGCCCGCTACGGGATGTCGGGCCCGGGGATCCATCCCGTCCGGGAGACCCGCGTGCCCGCCACGGCGCTGCGTGACGAGCTGCTGCGGCGCGTCGCGCCCGCGCTGGAGGACACCGGCGACCTGGCCTTCGTCCGCGAGGCCACGGCCGCCCTCGCCCGGACGGGGAGCGGCGCCGACCGGCAGCGGCGGGCCGCGGCGGCGGGCGGCCCCCGCGCCGCGGTGGACATGCTGGTCGAGCAGACGGCGACGGACGGCCGCATGCCCCCGGCGTCAGCGGGCAGGGGCACCGGCGGACGCCCGTACGCCCAGGACGTCCCCGCACCGACCCACGGAGGACCCGATGGACACGGTCTGCGACCTCTCGACCGGTCCCCGGACCGCTGAGCCCCCGCCGCCCGCACCGCGCGGCCCCCTCTCCCGGGCCGTGCTCGGCGCCCTCACCCAGGGGCCGCCGGGTACCGCCCTTCCGGTGTCCACCGGGGCGGTCGAGGCCGCCGATCCGTACGGCGAGGACGTACAGCTCGCGCTGCACGTCTGCTACGAACTCCACTACCGGGGTTTCGCCGGGGTGCACCCCGGCTGGGAGTGGGATCCGGGGCTGCTCGCGCTGCGCGGCGCCATGGAGGGCTCCTTCGGGGCGGCCCTCCGCGCCGAGCTGCCGGCCACCCCGGGCGGCGCCGCGGCCCGCACGGCCCTCGACCGGGAACTGGAGGGGCTGCTGCACGAGCCGCGCGACGGGCGCGGTGTGTCGCACTTCCTCCGCGACGAGGGCACCTGGGAGCAGTTGCGGGAGTACTTCGTGCACCGGTCGGTCTACCAGCTGAAGGAGGCCGATCCGCACGCATGGGTCATCCCGAGGCTCACCGGCCGGGCGAAGGCCGCGCTCGTGGCCGTCGAGTACGACGAGTTCGGGAGCGGGCGCGGAGAACGCGTGCACGCGCGGCTCTACGCCGACCTGCTCCGGGACGCCGGGCTGGACGCCTCCTACGGCCACTACGTGGACGCCGTACCGGCCGTCACCCTCGCCACGGTGAACCTGATCTCCTGGCTGGGCCTGCGCCGGGAACTGCGCGGGGCGCTCGTGGGGCACTTCGCGGCCGCCGAGATCTCCACCCCGCCGTCCGCCCGCCGGACGGTGGAGGCGATCGACCGGCTCGGCGGCGGTGCCGTCTGCCGGCACTTCTACGAGGAGCACGTCGAGGCCGACGCCGTGCACGAGCAGGTGCTGCGCCGCGACGTCATCGGCGACCTGTTGGCCCACGAACCTCACCTCACCGCCGACGTCGTCCTGGGGATCCGCGCCATGGCGCTGGTGGAGCGGCGCCTGGAGGAGCACCTGCTGGGCGCGTGGCGCGCCGGGCGCACCTCGCTGCGCGCCGTACCGGAGCCCGCCGTGCCGTCCGGTTCGTCCGGGTCGTACGGGGAAGGTGCACCCCATGAGGCCCGGGCAGCGAGCCGCAGCGGCGTCCCGCCCGCCGAGCAGGCCTGAGCAAGGAGGACGAGCCATGCGCTCAGAACCCCTGGCAACCCGGGTGGAGACGGCACGCCTCGCGGCGGACCGCGCCCCCGTGCGCTGAGGCCCCCGCGATGGCAGGTGGGGCGGCCCGGTGGCTCCGGCATCCGTACCGGTCGTGGCGGGACTCACGGGCGGGCCGCATGTGGCACCAGGGGGGCGAACTGGAGCTGCTGCAGCGCTCCATGGGGTTCGCGGCACTGGGTCTGGTGACGCTGGTCCCGCTGCTGATCGTGGTCGCCGCGGCCCTGCCCTTCCACGGCAACGGCTTCGCGCAGTGGGTCGTGGACGGCATGGGCCTGTCGGCGCGGCCCGCGGAGGCCGTGCGGGAGCTGTTCGCCGCGCCACGCAAGGTGATCAGCTCCACGAGCGGTCTGAGCCTGCTGGCGCTGGCGCTCTTCGGGCTCTCCTTCGCGGCCTGCGTCGAGGTCGGCTACACCCGGATCTGGCAGGTGCCGCCCACTCCGTGGCACCACGTGTGGCGGCGGGCGGTGTGGCTGGCGGCGCTGACCGCGTACCTGTTCGCGGAGGCGCAGAGCGGGGTGGTGCTGGGCGGGGGGTGGCCGGACACGGTGTTCCGCGGCGGCACGGCCGTCGTGCTGGGCTTCGTCTTCTTCTGGTGGGGCCAGTACTTCCTGCTGGCCGGGCAGGTGCCGTTGGCGGCGCTGGCGCCAGGGGCCGTCGCGACGATGGTCGGCCTCATCGGGCTGCGGGTCTTCTCCTCCTTCGTGTTCGCCCCGCTGATCGTGACCAACGCCGTCTCCTACGGGGCCGTCGGCACGGTGCTGATCGTGCAGTGCTGGCTGATCGGGGTGGGTTTCGTGGTGTTCGGGGGCGCCTTGCTCGGTCGCCATCTGCAGAATCCGAGCAAATGGTTTCATTCAGGATCTTCCGGGCAGGCGGAGGGAAGCGCTGATCGAGCCCTGGAAGGAGAACCCCATGGGTGCCGAGAAGAAGGTCAAGCACACCGGCCAGAAGATGAAGGGCAAAGCGGAGGAGGCCACGGGCAAGGTGACCGGCAATGAGAGCCTGCGCATGAAGGGGAAGAAGGATCAAGTCGGCAGCGACGCCAAGCAGGCCGTGGAGAAGGGCAAGGACGTGGGCAAGGACGTCTTCGGCCGCTGACCGCTCTGGTGACCACGGACCGCGGGACCGGCGGGCGCGCACGCCCGCCGGTCCCGCGCCGGCGGTCAGGCTCGCAGGTAGAAGCGGATGGTGGTGCCGTCGCCTGCGGTGCGCTGGCGCACCAGGTCGGCGATGCGGTGGACCATCAACAGGCCCCTGCCGTGGGGGCGGTCCCGTGACGCGGGGTGGCGGCCGGCGAGCGGGTCGGTCAGCCGTCCGCGGTCGTGCACCTCGCACACCACGTGATCGTCTCCCGCCCAGACGCGGACGACGCCCGACCCGCCGCCGTGCAGCACGCTGTTCGTGATCAGTTCGCCGGCGGCGAGGGAGAACTCGGCGAGCCGCTCGCCGCCCAGGCCCAGTCGGTGTGCCTGGGCCGTCGCGACGTGCCGGGCGTCGGCGAGTTGCGGCTCCGCAAAGCCGAAGGCGAAGGCGCCGTGCGGGGGGTGCGGCAGCCGGTTGTGCGCGGCGATCACCCGGCGTGGTGCGTAGTGCGCGCTGCGTTCCTCGCGGCCGCCGTCGACCACCACGGGATGCGTGGCGCGGGCCTCCGCCAGCACCGCGGCGTCCAGCCGGGCGGCGTCGTAGGGGCACAGGATCGTCACGGGGCGTCCGGCGAAGGTCAGTGCCTCGTGCTGGGCGCACGCCGGATACTCCAGGGCGCTCCGCCCGGGCCAGACGGGCTCCCCGATGATCCGTACCCGTCCGGTGGGCCGGGTGTCGGCGAAGGCCCGCAGCACACCGGGGATGATGCGGCCGGGATTGCGCCCGGCCCGCTCCATGTCGACCCAGTGCACCTCGGCGCCGCGCGGGCCCAACGCGGCGCGCAACTGGGCGAGACGGGGTGGGGGCACGGCCACCGCGACCGGCTCCCCGGCGGCCATCCCGTCCAGCAGGAAAGGCACCGTGACGGCCGTGTACTCCCGTGCGTTCCGGTAGAACAGCGCGGGGTGCACGAACGGCCCGGCGTCGGAGACCTCGCCGACCTCGCTCAGCACGTCGTCCACCTCCCACCCCCGGGCCGACCTTACCAACCGGCTCCGGGGGGCGGGGGGTGCCGACGAGGCGTCAGCTGTCGTAGTCGACCGTCAGGTTGTCGGACTCCGCGTAGCTCTGGCAGGTCAGCACGTAGCCCGCGTCGACCTCGGACGCCTCGAGGGCGAAGTTGCGGCGCATCTCGGCCTTGCCGTCGGCGACGAGCGCGCGGCAGGTACCGCAGACGCCGCCCTTGCAGGCGAAGGGCAGATCGGGGCGGGTGCGCTGGGCGCCGTCGAGGACGCTGCGGTCACGGGGCAGGGCGGCCGTGGTCGTACGGCCGTCGAGGACGATGGTGACCTGGCTGACCGGGCCCTCGGCCACGGCGTCCTCGTGGTGCACCGGGGTCACCGGCTCGTCGTCCGCGTAGAACAGCTCCTGGTGCACCCGCTCCCCGGGCACGCCGAGGCCGGCGAGGACCTGCTGGGCGTCGACGACCATGCCGTGCGGGCCGCACAGCCACCAGTGGTCGGCGTTCGGGACGTCGACGAGGCCCTCGACGAGGGTGGCGAGCCGTCCGGCGTCGAGGCGGCCGGAGAGCACCTCGGCCTCGCGCGGCTCCCGTGAGAGCACGTGGGCGAGCTGGAACCGGGCGGGGTGCAGGTCCTTCAGCTCGGCGAGCTCGTCGGCGAACATCACGGTGTCGGTGCGCCGGTTGCCGTAGAAGAGCGTGACCCGGGACCCGAGGTCGGCGGCGAGGACGGACTCGGCGATGGAGAGCATCGGGGTGATGCCGGAGCCCGCGGCTATGAGCACATGGTGCCCGGGCGCGGTGAGGTCGGGGGTGAAGGCACCGGTGGGGCCCATGACCTCGACGGTGTCGCCCGGGCGCACCTCGTGCACCAGCCACGACGAGAACAGGCCGCCGGGCACCACGCGCACCCCGATGCGGGGGGTGGCGCCGGCGGGCGAGCAGATGGAGTACGAGCGTCGCTCGTCCCGGCCGTCGACCTCGCGGCGCAGCGTGAGGGACTGACCGGGCGCGAAGGCGAACTCCCCGGCCAGCTCGTGCGGTATGTCGAAGCTGACGGCGGCGGCGTCCTCGCAGAGCGGCTCGACCGCGGCGACCCGCAGGGCGTGGAAGGCCGGGCGGCGGCGGACCCGCGGGGCCGGCGCCTGCGGGGCGGGGATGGTCGGGGCCATCAGATCTCCTTGACGTACTCGAACGGCTCCAGGCAGGCACGGCAGCGCCACAGGGCCTTGCAGGAGGTGGCGGCGAAGCGCGAGGTCTCCTCGGTGTCCGCCGAGCCGCAGCGGGGGCAGGCGACGTCGCGCCGGGTGGCGGTGAGCACCAGCGGCACCGGCCCGGTGACGCGCCGGGGCGCGGGACCGGGAGGTGCGATGCCGTGCTCGGCGAGCTTGCGGCGGCCCTCGGGGGTGATCCAGTCGGTCGTCCACGGCGGGTCCAGCACGGTGCGGATCTCGACCCGGTCGAAGCCCGCGGCGCGCAGCCGGGCGGCCACGTCGGCGCGCATCTCCGCCATGGCCGGGCAGCCGGAGTAGGTGGGGGTGAGGGCGGCCACGACCGTGCCGTCCCCGGTGACCTCGACGTCACGCAGGACGCCGAGGTCGGCCAGGGTCAGCATGGGCAGCTCGGGGTCCGGCACCTCGGCGGCCACGCGGGCCGCCCGGTGCGCGTCGGTGAGCACGGTCACGGCGCTCACCAGACCGCTCCGGGGTGTGCGCGGGCGATGCCCTGCAACTCCGCGAGCAGCGGGGCGAGGTGTTCGGTGCGGTCACCCTCACGGCCGTGGCCGGGCAGGGGATCGGCCTGGACCGGACGCAGCCCGGCGGCCTCGGTGACCTGGCGCAGCGCGGCGGTCACCTCGTCCCGCACACCGGCCGGGTCGGCCCCGCACGTGGCGCCGGCCGTGAACAGCTCCTCCAGGTAAGGGGCGACCTGTTCGAGGCCGGCCCGCATGCGGCGGTGCGACTCCTCGGTGCCGTCGCCGAGCCGTACCACCCACTCGGCGGCGTACTGCCGGTGGTAGGTCAGCTCGTTGACGCCCTTGGCGGCGACGGCGGCGAGCACCGGGTCCTGCGCGGAGCGGGCGAGCCGCTCGAAGACGGCGAGCCGCCAGCAGGACGTGACGAGCAGCCGGGCCATGGAGAACGCGAAGTCCCCGCAGGGAAGTTCGGCCAGGCGGACGTTGCGGAAGTCGGCGGCGTCCCGGAAGTAGGCGTAGGCGTCCTCGTCGCGACCGGTGCCGTCCACCTGACCGGCGCGGGAGTAGAGCAGACGGGCCTGGCCGAGCAGGTCGAGCCCGATGTTGGCGAGGGCCACCTCCTCCTCCAGCTCCGGCGCGCGGGTGCACCACTCGGCCAGGCGCTGGGCGCCCACCAGGGCGTCGTCGCCCAGCGCCAGGCAGTGGGCGGCCAGCTCCGCGGCGTCCACACCGTCGGGCACGGCGGTGTCGACGCCGTGCAGCGGGTCCTCGAAGCCGGTGCCGAAGGCCCAGCGGGCGTCACTGTCGTCGTGCCCCTCGGCCAGGGACAGGTAGACGTGCTCGTCGCTCATGCCCTGCTCCTAGATGTGGGGGACGTCTTCGGGGATGTCGTAGAAGGTGGGGTGCCGGTAGACCTTGTCGGCGCTGGGCGTGAAGAAGGGGTCCTTCTCGTCCCGCGTGGACGCGGCGATGTGCTCCGAGCGCACCACCCAGATGCTCACGCCCTCGTTCCGCCGCGTGTACAGGTCGCGGGCGTGGGTGAGGGCCATGCGGTCGTCGGCCGCGTGCAGGGACCCGACGTGGACGTGGTTCAGGCCGCGCTTGCCGCGGACGAACACCTCGTACAGGGGCCACTCGGCCCGGGTCGTGCTGTCGCCGGTGGTGCTCATGCCACGGCTCCTTCCTCTGCCCGGGCCGCCTGCTTGGCGGCGTGGGCGGTCGCGGCCTCGCGCACCCAGGCGCCTTCCTCGTGTGCGGAGCGGCGGCGTGCCATCCGCTCGGCGTTGCACGGCCCGTCGCCGCTGATGACTCGCTGCAGCTCCGACCAGTCGGGGGTGCCGAAGTCGTGCCGGCCGCGCTCCTCGTCCCAGCGCAGCTCCGGGTCGGGCAGCGTCACGCCGAGCTTGTCGGCCTGCGGGACAGTCATGTCGACGAACCGCTGGCGCAGCTCGTCGTTGCTGTGGCGCTTGATCTTCCAGGCCATCGACGCGGCCGAGTTGGGCGAGTCGCCGTCGGGCGGGCCGAACATCATCAGCGACGGCCACCACCAGCGGTCCACCGCGTCCTGCACCATCTCCCGCTGGGCCTGCGTGCCGCGCATCATCGTCATCAGCAGCTCGTAGCCCTGGCGCTGGTGGAAGGACTCCTCCTTGCAGATGCGCACCATGGCGCGGGCGTACGGCCCGTAGGAGGAGCGGCAGAGCGGCACCTGGTTGCAGATCGCCGCGCCGTCGACGAACCAGCCGATGACGCCGACGTCGGCGAAGCTGAGGGTCGGGTAGTTGAAGATCGAGGAGTACTTCTGGCGGCCCTCGATCAGACGCTGCGTGAGGTCCGCGCGGTCGATGCCCAGGGTCTCGGCGGCCGAGTAGAGGTACAGCCCGTGGCCGGCCTCGTCCTGGACCTTCGCGAACAGGATGGCCTTGCGGCGCAACGACGGGGCACGGGTGATCCACTCGCCCTCGGGCTGCATGCCGATGATCTCCGAGTGCGCGTGCTGCGCGATCTGCCGGATCAGCGTCCTGCGGTAGCCGTCGGGCATCCAGTCCCGCGGCTCGATGCGCTGGTCCCGCGCGATCGTGGCGTCGAAGTGCTCCTGGAGCGGCGCCTGCGCGCCCTCCGCCGGCACGGTGGCGTTCGGTGTGGTCATCGATACCAGCTTCCCCTACCGACCATTCGTTCGGTTACAGTCTGACGAACTTTGCCGCAAGCGGCAAGCCCTGTGGACGACGGTCGCCCGCGGTCCTCCGAAGCCTGCGCTCACACCCGCTCCACCAGCATCGCCACACCCTGGCCGACTCCCACGCAGAGGGTGGCGAGGCCGCGGCGGCCGCCCTCGCGCTCCAGGCGGCCGAGGAGGGTGAGCAGGATGCGGGCGCCCGAGCAGCCCAGCGGGTGACCGAGCGCGATCGCACCGCCGTCGGCGTTGACCCGCTCCTCGTCCAGCTTCAGACGGCGGACGACCGCGAGCGCCTGGGCGGCGAAGGCCTCGTTGAGTTCGACGGCGTCCAGGTCGCCGGTCTGCCATCCGGCGCGGGCGAGCGCCTTCTCCGTCGCCGGTACGGGACCGAGGCCCATGAGGTGGGGCTCGACCCCGGCGGTGGCGGAGGTGACGATCCTGGCGCGGGGCGTGAGGCCGTAGCGCTCGACGGCCGCGCGGCCGGCGACCACGAGGGCCGCGGCGCCGTCGGAGAGCGGCGAGGAGGAGCCGGCGGTCACGATGCCGTCCTTGCGGAAGATGGTGCGCAGGGTCCCGAGCTTCTCCAGGGTGGTGGAGGGACGCGGGCCCTCGTCACGGGTGACCTCGCCGTCCTTGACGGCGACCGGCACGATCTCGCGGTTGAAACGGCCGGCCTCCTGAGCCGCGACGGCCCGCCGGTGGCTGCGCAGCGCGAAGGCGTCGGAGTCGGCGCGGCTGATCCCGTCCAGGGCGGCGACCTCCTCCGCGGTCTCCCCCATGGACAGCGTGTCCTTCGCGGTGAAGCGCGGGTTGGTGAAGCGCCAGCCCAAGGAGGTGTCGTGCACCTCACCCGGCTTGGCCCACGGGGTGCCGGGCTTGGCCATCACCCAGGGGGCACGGGTCATGGACTCCACCCCGCCGGCGACCACCAGGTCGGCCTCGCCGGAGCGGATCGCCTGCGCCGCCGAGGCCACGGCGGTGAGGCCGGAGGCGCACAGCCGGTTGACGGTGTAGCCGGGCACCGTGTGCGGCAGGCCGGCCAGCAGCACGGCCATCCGGGCGACGTCGCGGTTGTCCTCGCCCGCCTGGTTGGCGGCGCCGAGGATCACCTCGTCCACGGCCCCGGCCGGGATCCCGGCGCGGCTCACGGCCTCGCCGACCACCAGGGCCGCCAGGTCGTCGGGGCGCACGGAGGCCAGGGCGCCGCCGTAACGGCCCTGCGGGGTCCGCGCGCCGTCGATCAGGAAGACCTCGTCTGCGGGTCGCGCGGGGAGGTGCTGGGACATGCGTTCCACCTCTTGACAGGCAGTTCGGATGCTGGATTACCTTGGGTGCCGCACGCTAACCGAATGTTCGGTCGGTTCACAAGGGTGGTGACGATCGTGAGGGATGCCATGGACGCGACCCAGGGCCCGGCGGAGAGCATGTTCGCCGCCGACAAGGCGTCGCAGAGCCTGGGCATCGAGCTGCTGGAGACCGGCGAGGGGACGGCCGTGCTGCGCATGACCGTCACGCCCGCGATGGTCAACGGGCACGGGATCGCCCACGGGGGCTACCTCTTCCTGTTCGCCGACACCGCCTTCGCCTGCGCCTGCAACAGCCACGGCCCGGTGACGGTGGCCGCCGGGGCGGACATCTCCTTCGTCGCCCCCGTCCACGAGGGCGACGAACTGGTCGCCACCGCGCAAGAGCGCACCCGCTTCGGCCGCAGCGGCATCTACGACGTGAGCATCCTGCGGGGCGACCAGGTGGTGGCGGAGTTCCGCGGGCGCAGCCGCAGCATCGGACGCACGAAGGAGAACGGATGAGCAGCGAGCCGACGGACCGGGCGACCGCGGGGGCGCGCCTGGGAGAGCCGCTCCCCGACGGCCTGCTGGACGCCGCCGAGAAGCTGGGCCCCGGAGAGCTGCGGGAACTGCAGCTCACCCGGCTCCGGGCGACACTGCGCCACGCGTACGACAACGTCGAGGCCTACCGGAAGAAGTTCGACGAGGCCGGGCTGCGCCCCGAGGACTGCGCGAGCCTGGACGACCTGGCGCGCTTCCCGTTCACCACCAAGGCCGACCTGCGCGAAAACTACCCCTTCGGCATGTTCGCCGTGCCCATGGACCAGGTGCGCCGCGTCCACGCCTCCAGTGGCACGACCGGCCTGCCGACCGTGGTGGGCTACACCGAGAACGACCTGTCCATGTGGTCCGACGTGGTGGCCCGTTCCATACGCGCCGCCGGCGGGCGCCCCGGCCACAAGGTGCACGTCTCCTACGGCTACGGCCTGTTCACCGGCGGCCTGGGCGCGCACTACGGCGCGGAGCGCGCCGGGTGCACGGTGATCCCCGCCTCCGGCGGCATGACCGCCCGTCAGGTGCAGATCATCCAGGACTTCCAGCCCGAGATCATCATGGTCACCCCGTCGTACATGCTGACCCTGCTGGACGAGTTCGAGCGCCAGGGCGTCGACCCGCGCGGCACCTCGCTGCGGATCGGCATCTTCGGCGCGGAGCCGTGGACGGAGGAGATGCGCCGGGAGATCGAGGAGCGGATGGACATCCACGCCGTCGACATCTACGGCCTGTCCGAGGTGATCGGCCCGGGCGTCGCCCAGGAGTGCGTGGAGACCAAGGACGGTCTGCACGTGTGGGAGGACCACTTCTACCCCGAGGTGGTGGACCCGATCACGGGCGAGCCGGTACCGGAGGGCGAGGAGGGCGAGCTGGTCTTCACCTCCCTCACCAAGGAGGCGCTGCCGATCATCCGTTACCGCACCCGTGACCTGACCCGGCTGCTGCCCGGCACCGCGCGCCCCGCCTTCCGCCGCATCCAGAAGATCACCGGCCGCTCCGACGACATGATCATCCTGCGTGGGGTGAACGTCTTCCCCAGCCAGATCGAGGAGATCGTGCTGCGCACGCCCGGCGTGGCCCCGCACTTCCAGATCCGGCTCACCAAGCGCGGCCGCATGGACCACATGGAGGTCGTCGTCGAGGCGCGCCCCGACGCCGGGGCCGCGCCGCGCGAGGAGGCGGCACGCTCCATCGCGGCGGGCGTCAAGGACGGCGTGGGCGTCAGCGTCGAGGTGACGGTCGTCGACCCCGACACCGTGGAGCGGTCCGTCGGCAAGATCCGCCGCGTACGGGACCTGCGGGCCGGATAGCGGCGCGCCCTCCGCACCCACGCCCCCGCACCCACGCTCTCGGCCGCACCGCGTTGACATGCAGCCGTCCGGCTGCCTATGTTCGACAGGCAGCCGGACGGCTGCATTTCCGGAACGGCGGGGAAGCGGGATGGACGAGGTATTCAAGGCGCTGGCCGACGCCAGCCGCCGGCGGCTGCTGGACAGCCTCAACGCACGCAACGGGCAGACCCTGCGCGAGCTGTGCGCGGGGCTGGACATGGCCCGCCAGTCGGTCAGCAAGCACCTGGCCGTACTGGAGGAGGCCCGGCTGGTCACCACGGTCCGGCGGGGCCGGGAGAAGCTGCACTACCTCAACGCCGCACCGATCAACGCCGTCGCCGAACGATGGATCGACCGGTACGACCGCGAGCGCGCGCAGGCGCTCGCCGACCTCCAGAGGGCATTGGAGCAGGCACCCATGAGCGAGTCCGCATTCGTCTACACGACCTACGTCCGCACCACGCCCGAGCGCCTCTGGCAGGCGCTGACCGACCAGGCGTTCACCCGCCGCTACTGGGGCGTCGCCTTCGAGACCGACTGGGCGGCCGGCTCGGCCATGGTCTGGGAGGAGGGCGGCGCCCGCACCGCCGATCCCGCCCAGGTCGTGCTGGAGTCCGATCCGCCGCGCCGGCTCTCCTACACCTGGCACACCTTCACCCCGCAGTGGGCTCGGAACGCGGGGGTGAGCGAGGAGGTCCGCGCCCGCCTGGCGGGGGATCGCCGCTCCCAGGTGACGTTCGAGATCGAACCGCTCGGGGAGACGGTCAGGCTGACCGTCGTCCACGAGGCCCACGACCCGGACAGCGGGGTGCTGGGCATGGTCTCCCAGGGCTGGCCCGCCCTCATCTCGGGACTGAAAACGCTGCTGGAGACGGGCGAGCCGCTGCCTGAACCGCAAGGCCCCTGACCGCCCCGCGGGGCACGTGGTGCGGGAGGCTCCTGCACCACGTGCCGGGGCGGGTCGGGTCAGTTGACCGCCAGGACCGCCGTGTTGTTGGTGGTGTCCGGGTCGTACGGGAACTCGCCGAACTCCGGGTGGATGCTCACGGCACCGGTCGTGCCGGGCACCACGGTGTCGATCCGCAGCGAGAAGTCGTACGAGCGCTCGGTGTTCTCCAGCACCCAGTACGGCAGGGGGCAGTCGTAGCGCGGCGCCCCCGTCTCCTGCGGGTAGTAGCCGCCGGAGAGGGTGTGCGGGTCACAGCCGGACGGGACGCCGGTGACCTTGGTGCCCGCGGGGACGATCAGCCGGACCTTCGCGACGGGGTCGCCGGAGCCGAGGTTGCCGAGCCAGGCCGGGCCGTTGTTGCGGAACGTGAGCCGGGCCGTCACCGTCTCGCCCGCCGCACCGGTGACCGCGTCGCCGGTCACCGCGAAGTCCGCGGTGTTGTCGGCGCTGACGCCGACCACCGTGTAGTTGTCATCGCTCTCGAGGTCCTCGGCGCCCCCGCCGGGCTCGACGCTGATGTCGAGCCGCTCGTTCATCGCGTACGGGGCGAGCACCGCCTTGAGCTGCTTGGGCAGCCGGAAGGAGTCCCCCGGCGCCAGCACCCGGTCGAAGGTGCACGTCGCGAAGGTCATCGGCGCGTACTCGCCGTCGTTCGACGTCGTGTAGGTGCAGCGCTTGTACTTGGTCAGCTTCTGGATGCCGTAGGAGGCCATGAACTTCAGCGTGAAGCCCTGCGCGCTCTCGTTGCCGTTGTTGGTCAGCCCGAACGGGAGCCGCACCGTGGCGCCGGGGGCGGCGTGCTGGACCGGGGCGATCTCCGCGAGCGACAGGTCCGGGCCGGAGGAGACGGTGAGCGTGGTGTCGGAGTCGCCCCGCGGGGCGGTGAGGGTGCCGTCGGGGCCGCCGACGGCGGTCGCCTCGTAGGTGATCCGGCCGGACGCCCCGTTCGCCGCACCGTCCGCCGCGCGTACCGGGAGGTGGATCTGCCTGCGGTAGTCGCCGCCGATCACGGGCACCTCGGGCACGTGACAGACGGCGATCGTGCCGCTGGGCGTGCAGTTCTCCGGCCAGGTCACCTCCGCGACGCCCGCGACCCCGGAGATGTCCACGGTGACCTCGCCCTCGGTGACCGTGAAGTTGTCGTTGTCGTGGTAGATGCCGATGTCGAGCGTCCGCGACTGCGGTTCTCCGCCGCCCGTGCCGAAGGGCAGCGACAGTTCGGACGGTGCGTTGATCCACAGCTGGTCGGTCTCGGCGGCGTGCGCGGGCACGGCGAGACCGGCCACGAACAGGCCGGCCGCCGCGACGGCAGAGGCTCCGAGGCGCAGCGAGCGCCCGACGGAGTCAGATCGCATGACTCTTCCCCAAGGGTGTGGCCACATCAGTGGTGCACCGGGGTCTCCGGTGCACCCGTATGACGATCAAGGAAGAGCAAAGGTTGTACGCCCTTCCAGCTCAAGTCCACATGATGAGGCCGCACTTCACGTTGCCGTCAGAAGCCCGCGGAGGAAGGCCAGTGCCTCCTCGTCGTCGTCGATGGCGCCGCCCTCGTGCCCGTTCCAGGGCCAGACGGCGATCTCCTTGGGTCCCGCGTACGCGTTGTACGCGGCGAAGACGGTGGAGGGCGGCGTGATCTCGTCCATCAGGGCCGCGGAGAAGCGGGCCGGTACCCGGGCGCGGGCGGCGAAGTTGACGCCGTCGAAGTAGGACAGGGTGCGCATGGCCCGCTCGGCGTTGCCGCGGTGCACGGCGAGGTAGCGGCCGATCTCACGGTACGGGTCCGCGTCCGTGATCACCGTGGCCCGGGGGAAGTCGCACAGGAACGGGACGTGCGCCACCAGGGCGTGGACCTCCGGGGCGAGGGCGGCCACGGCGAGCGCGGTGCCGCCGCCCTGGCTCGCGCCGAGGACGGCGATCCGGCCGGGGTCCACCGAGGGCAGCGTGCGGACCGCGTCCACGGCGCGGACGGCGTCCGTGAACAGGCGGCGGTAGTAGTACGTGCGGGGGTCGTCGATGCCGCGGGTCATCATCCCGGGGGCCTGCGGGCCCGTGGTGCCGGAGTCGGGGGTGTCGCCGCGGCTCCAGCCCGACCCCTGGCCACGGGTGTCCATGTGGAGGTGGGCGAAACCCGCCGACGCCCACAGCAGGTTGTCCACGGCGTGGCCCCGGCCGCCGCCGTAACCGACGTACTGGACGACCGCGGGCAGCGGTCCCTCGGCACCGTGCGGCAGCCGCAGCCAGGCCCGCACCGGCTCGCCGCCGTAGCCGGGGAAGGTGACGTCGAAGACGCGCACCGTGTGCAGCCGCGGACCGGGCGCGGGGGTGACGGTGACGGCCGCGGTCCCGGCGGCGCGCGACTCGGCGAGCGTCGTGCTCCAGAAGTCGTCGAAGTCGGCGGGCGCGGTCTGGCTGCTGCGGTGGTCCCGGAGTTCGGCCTCGGGGAGATCGGTGAACAATGTCGGCTCCTGGTCAGGGGGCGAGAGGCCGGTAGTCGAACCAGTCGATGTCGGCGACGGTGGTGGAGGAGGCGCCGTGGGCGGTGGCGTACGGGCCGAGCCAGACGCCGAGGAAGCCGCCCGCGCGGGGCGAGCTGAGGAATCCGCCGTCCACGGAGGTCAGTTCGGCCTCCGCCTCGGGCCCGGCGCCGGCGGGGGCGTAGCGCAGCCCGTAGCGCTGACCCTCGGCGTGGATGCGCAGGACCACCGGGCCCGAGGGCAACGGCGCCTGCGCGAGCAGGCGTTGCTCGCCCCGCGTGCGGACCGCGGCGAGCACGCGGCAGCCGCCGCGCCCGTCACCGGCCACCGCGAGCACCAGATGGTCCGCCTCGGACTGGCGGACGGCGAGCCCCGCCCACTCCTGCGGCGTCCCGGGCGCCACGTCGAGGAGCGCGGACACGCTGACGTCCTGGTGCTGCTGGCGCCGGCCCAGGAAGCAGGGGGTGCCTACGTCGGCGAGCGTGGAAGGCCCGAGCGGCAGCCGCAGCGAGCCGGGACGTCCGGTGAGCGACCAGAAGGGTTCCCCGGTGCGCACCTGGTTCCACCGCGGGTCCAGCCGTGGGCCGTCGAAGTCGTCGCGCACCGGCTCCGGGTGGGGATCACGAGGGGACCCGGCGACCGCGGGCGGACGGAACGGGCCGAGCGTGGTGCCGACGCCGGGCGCGAAGAGCGGCCAGCCGTCCTCCCAGCGCACCGGGACGAGGAAGGTCTCCCGCCCGAGGTTGGGGTGGTACCCGCCGTACGGACGGCTGCCCAGCAGCACCGCCCACCACCACTGCCCCTGCGCCGTGCGCACCAGGTCGGCGTGGCCGACGCCCACGACGGGGAAGTCACGGCCCAGGTGCCGGTGGGTGAAGACCGGATTGGCCGGGTTCCCGGTGTACGGACCGGTGACGTGGTCGGCGCGGGCGACGCTGACGGCGTGCCCGTGCTCGGTGCCGCCCTCCGCCGCCAGCAGGTAGTAGCGGCCGTCCACCGTGTACAGGTGGGGTCCCTCGGCCCACACGGCGCCGTGCAGCGCGCCGCGCCACAGCAGGTGCTCGGGGCCGGTGAGGGTCAGCTCCGCGGCGTCGAACTCCCGCAGCCAGACGTCGGTCTGGCCCTCCCACTCCCCCGGTTCCGCGAGCCGCGTGCCTGTGCACCAGGCGCGGCCGTCGTCGTCGAAGAACAGGGAGGGGTCGATGCCGGGCGCGTCGTCCAGCCACACCGGGTCGCTCCACGGCCCGGCGGGGTCGGTGGCGGTGACGACGAAGGTGCCGCCCTGTCCGCTGCCGCCCACCAGGGTGGTCACGACGTAGAAGCGGCCCCGGTGGTGCCGGATCGTCGCGGCGAAGATCCCCTCGGAGGAGGCGACGGTGCCGAGGTCCACCTGCGAGGGCCGGTCCAGGACGTGCCCGATCGGCCGCCAGTGGACCAGGTCGCGGCTGTGGAACACCGGGATCCCCGGGAAGTACTCGAACGTCGAGTTCACCAGGTAGAAATCGGCCCCGACCCGGCAGACGCTCGGGTCGGGATGGCAGCCCGGCAGGACGGGGTTGGCGACGTCCACCGTCGACACGGCCGCCTCCCCCGTCCCTTCGGGCAGGTTCACCTGGACTCCTCCGGTGCGCCGGTGACCAGCACGTGCAGCCGCCGGGTGTGGTCCACCTGCCGTGCCGGGCCGGTGAGTTCGGCCCGCACGGTGAACCGGACGTCGGTGCTGGAGGCCGCCAGCCGCACCTCCAGCTCCCCCGGTTCCACGACGCGGCGGCCGTCCCGGCCGGTGAAGGCGGCGACGTCGGCGGGGACCGTGACGCCGATGCGCCGCGCCTCGCCCGCCTCCAGCGGCACCCGGAGGTAGCCGACGAGCCGCTGCACCGGCTGGACGACGGAGGCGATCGGGTCGTGCAGGTAGACCTGGACGACCTCGCTGCCCGCGCGACCGCCGGTGTTGCGGACGGTGAAGGACAGTTCGACCTCGCCGTCGGTGCCGGTGACGGCCCGGCCGTCGGCGCCGCCGTGCACCTGCGGCGCGGACCACTCGAAGGCCGTGTACGTCAGTCCGTGGCCGAAGCCGAAGGCCGCGGCCGGGTCGATGTTGGAGACCTCGCTGGCCCGCGCGAGCGGCGCGGCGAGGTAGGTGGAGGGCTGGACGCCCGGGTGCCGGGGCACGCTCACCGGCAGCCGCCCGGACGGGTTGATGCGCCCGCTCAGCACTCCGGCCAGGGCCGGGGTGCCCTCCTGTCCCGGGAAGAAGGTCTGGACGACGGCCGCGGCCTCGTCCACGGCCCGTCCGAGGGCGTACGGGCGGCCGGCCAGCAGGGTGAGCACGACGGGCGTCCCCGTGTCGAGGAGCGCGTCGAGCAGCCGCTGCTGCACGCCGGGCAGGGTGAGCGACTCCGCGTCGCAGCCCTCGCCGCTGGTGCCGCGGCCGAAGAGCCCGGCACGGTCGCCCAGCGCGGCGACCACCACGTCGGCGTCCAGGGCCGCGCGTACGGCCGCCGCGATGCCGGAGACATCGCTGTCATCGACGCCGCAGCCCGCCACGGTCACGATCTCGGAGCCGGGGAACTCCGCCACCAGGGCCTGGCGCAGCGTGGGCAGGTCGATGCCGAGCGGGGTGTCCGGGTGCTGGGCGCCGACGTGCACGGGGAAGGAGTAGCAGCCCAGCACGGCGGTCGGGGTCTGCGCCTGAGGGCCGACGAGCGCGATGCGGGCGGGCCGCCCCAGGGGCAGGGTGCCGTCGTTGCTCAGCAGGACGGCGGACCGCTCGGCCAGGCGCCGCGACAGGTCCCGGTGGGCGGCGGAGTTCAGGTCGACCGTGCCGCGCAGGCCCTGCGGATCGGTGAGGTCGGCCCCGGCGAGCGCGGACGGCACCGGGCTCCACCCGGGGTCGAGCAGGCCGAGCTGCGCCTTCTGGGTCAGGACGCGGCGCAGCGCGCGGTCCACGAGCTTCTCGTCGACCAGACCCGCGGCGACGGCGTCCCGCAGCGGCTGCCCGAAGGTCTTGACGGTGGGGAGCTCCACGTCCACGCCGGCGTGCAGCGCGGTGCCCGCCGCGTCCGCCCAGTCGGCGGCGACGCCGTGCAGGGTCTTGAGGAAGGCGATCCCGAAGTAGTCGGCGACCACGGTCCCGTCGAAGCCCCAGGTGTCCCGGAGCAGTCCCGTGAGCAGCTCCTCGTCGGCGGCCGAGGGGACGCCGTCGGTGTCGGTGTACGCGTGCATCACGGACCGGACGCCGCTCTCCCGGACCGCCATCTCGAAGGGCGGCAGGACGACGTCCGCGCGCTCCCGCGGGCCCATGCTGACCGGCGCCAGGTTGCGCCCGGCGCGGGAGGCGGAGTAGCCGGCGAAGTGCTTCAGGGTGGCCACGATGCCCGCGGACTCCAGGCCCTGGATGTACGCGGTGGCGATGGTCCCGACGAGGTACGGGTCCTCGCCGATGGTCTCCTCGACCCGGCCCCAGCGCGCGTCGCGCACGACGTCGAGGACCGGGGCCAGACCCTGGTGGACGCCGACCGAGCGCATGTCGCGGCCGATGGCCGCGGCCATCACCCGGACCAGCTCGGGGTCGAAGGAGGCGCCCCAGGACAACGGGACGGGGTAGGTGGTCGCGCCCCAGGCCGCGAAGCCCGCGAGGCACTCCTCGTGGGCCATGGCCGGGATGCCGAACCGGTTGGCCGCGGCGACCCGTTGCTGGGTGCGCATCAGGGACAGCGCGCCCAGGGCGGGGTCGACGGGGACGGTGCCGAAGGGCCGGGTGAGCTGTCCGAGGCCGTCCGGCAGGAGGTCTTCCAGACGGGGCGGCTCGTCCATGTCGTGCTGGTGGGGGGCCACTTCGGCCCCCTCACTGGAGGCGCCGACCCAGACGCCGTAGAGCTGGGCGATCTTCTCGTCCAGGGTCATGTCGCGGATCAGCGCCTCGACGCGGGAGTCGGCGGTCACGTTGTCGTTCACTTTCCTCCGACGCCCATGAGCCCCTGCACGAGGGCACGGCGGGCGAACAGGTAGACGAGCAGGACAGGGATCGTGGACAGCACCACGGCGGCCAGCAGGCCGGGGATGTTGATGCCGTACTGGGTCCGGAAGTTGTAGAGGCCCAGCGTGATCACCTTGGTCTCCTCGGACTGGGTGAGCACGAGGGGGAAGAGGAAGCCGTTCCACGCCTGCAGGGCGGAGAAGACGACGATCGTCGACAGCCCGCTGCCGGACAGCGGCAGGACGAGCTGGAAGAAGGTCCGCCGGACGGAGGCGCCGTCCATGGCCATCGCCTCGAACAGGTCGGAGGTGATGTCGCGCATCGTGCCGGTCAGGATCAGCGTGCACACTGGCAGGCAGAACGCCGCCGTCGGCAGGATGATGCCGATGAGGTTGTCGTAGAGCCCGGCCTTGCTGATGACGTAGAACATCGGGACGATCACGGCCTGCGCGGGGATGGCCAGGCCCAGCAGGAAGAGCCGGAACACCCCGGACGTGCCGCGGCCCCGGTTGCGGACGATGGTGAACGCCAGCGGCGGCACGAGCAGCAGCACGATGGCCACCACGCTGACCGTGACGACGACCGTGTTGAGGAAGTACTGCCCGAAGCCGTTGCTGAAGTCCTGGACGTAGTTGTCCAGCGTGAAGGAGCGGGGGAAGGCCAGCGGGCCGTTGGCGCTGTACTCCTCGCGCGTCTGCACGGTGGCGCCGAGCATGACGTACAGCGGCAGGCCCACCAGCGCGAGCCACAGCAGGGCGCCCAGGCCCGCCAGGTAGTTGGGGCGGCGCCTCATCAGAGCCCCTCCTTGGTGCCGGCCATCTTGTCGTAGCCGGAGACGCGGACGACGATCAGTGAGATCACGGTGGCGACGACGACGAGCATCAGCGCGACCGCAGCGCCCGCGCCGAAGTCGAACCCCTTGAAGGCCTTGTCGTACATGTAGTAGGCGCTGATGGTGGTGTCGGTGCCGGGGCCGCCCTGGGTGAGGATCAGCACCGTGTCGAAGGTGGTGAGACCGCCGACGATCATCAGGATCATCGAGGTGATGATCGAGTTGCGCAGCTGCGGCAGCGTGATGTGGAAGAACTGCCGTACGGTGCCCGCGCCGTCGATCTGCGCCGCCTGGTAGAGCACCTGCGGGATCGCCCGGGTCGCACCCTGGTAGATCAGGGCGTGGAACGGGGTGAACTGCCAGGTGCTGACGAACACCAGCACGCCGATCGCGGCGGTCTGCGTGCCGAAGAGGTTGCCGTCGCCGAACAGCCAGCGCGCCTGCGAGGGCACACCGAAGTTCGGGTCGAGCAGCGCGCGCCACAGCACCGACACGGCGGTCGCGGACAGCAGCAGCGGCACGAAGAAGACCGCCGACAGCACGGCGCGGTTGCGCTGGGGACCGGCCGCCCAGACGCCGAGCAGGATGCTCAGCGGGGTTTGGACGACGACGCCCAGCACGGTGAGCAGCACGCTCAGCCAGAGGCTCTTGATCATGACGGGGTCCTGAAAGACCCGGACCCAGGTGTCGAAGCCCGCGAACTCGGGCGAGCCAAGTCCGCTCCAGGTGGTGAAGGACAGCACCGCCACCAGCACCAGCGGCACGACGGCGAACAGGGCGAAGAAGATCGTGGCGGGGAGCGCCCAGGCGAGGCCCGGCCGGCCGATGGTACGGCCGACCGGGCGCTGCGTCTGCCGCTTGCCCGTCACGGAGGCAGTGAGGGAGACCATGCGGGACGTCGCTCTCAGGAGGTGGGCAGGGCCTGCATGGCCTTGATGAAGCCGTCCGCGTCGACCTGGCCGTTGAAGAACTGCTGCACGGCCTGGTGGATCGGCGTGATGCCCGACGGCGGGTAGGCCTGGTCCCACGACAGCTGGAACGAGGGTGCCTTCTGGACCAGGTCGAACTGGTACTTCAGGTAGTCCGGGTTGTCGGCCGAGTCGAGGAACTTGGTGGTGTTCGTGGTGGTCGGCAGGTTGCCGATGGCCAGCTGCTGCTTCACGAAGTCGTCGGAGTACATCAGCTTGAGGAACTCCGCCACCGCTTCGGGGTGCTCGGTCTTCTTCAGCACCGAGTAGAAGTTGTTGGTGTTGCCGACGACGTTCGCGGCGTCACCCTTGCCGCCGGTGACGGTCGGGAAGTTGGTGTAGCCGAGGTCGTTCTTGGCGAAGTCCGGGCTGGCGTCCTGCTGCGTGGAGTACTCCCAGGAGCCCATGAGCTCGAAGCCGGCCTTGCCGCTGGCGAGGAGCTGGGGCGAGCCGCCGTCGGTGAACTTCACCGAGTCGAAGTTGGTGCCGAAGGCGCCGGCGTCGATGAGCTCCTTGAGCATGCCCAGCGCCTTCTTGCTGTCCTCGCTCTCCCAGGCGCTCTTGTCGCCGCCGAGGGCCTTGGTGAACAGCTCCGGGCCGGCGACGCGGTCGTAGAGGTACTCGAACCACATCAGCGTCGGCCACTGGTCGCCGCCGCCGAGCGCGATCGGGGTGACGCCCTTGGCCTTGAGCTTCTTGACCGCGTCGATGAGCTCGTCCCAGGTCTGCGGGGGCTGGACGCCCGCGTCCGCGAGGACCTTCTTGTTGTTGAACATCAGCACCGGCTGGGTGCCGCGCATCGGCACGCCGTAGGACTTGCCGTCGACGACCGCCGTGTTGAAGACCGAGGACAGGAAGTTGTCCTTCAGGCCCGGGTCCTTCTTGATGAAGTCGTCGAGCGGGAGCAGCAGACCGGCCTTCACGAACGGCTGGATGCTGCCGCCACCCCAGTTGAAGAAGACGTCGGGGGCCTGCTTGGTGTTGATGACGGTCTGCAGCTTCTGCTGGTAGTCCGCGCCGGGGACCGTGTCGAGGACGGCCTTGACCTTCGAGGTCTTGTTGAACTCGGCGACGATCGCCTTCTCCACCTTGTTCGCGGAGTCGCCGTACACGAGGACGTGAATCGTCCCGGAATCGCCTCCCGCGGAGGCGCCATCGCCGCCGCAGGCGGTCAGGGTCAGGCCCAGTGCCAGTGTCGCGCCGCCGGCGACGGCACGGGGGAACCACGCACGCTTCTTCATGATCGACCTCTCGAAAGTTTCGGCCGCTTTGCCGAAATTCGCCTGACGACGGACCGTAGGCTCCCTCCTCGCCGGGGTCAACAGCGTGGAATTGACGCGACCAAACCGTTACCGAAGGGCGGTGCTCTATCCTGTGCCGCATGCGTGATGATGAGACCGAGGGCCGTATCACCCTGGCCGACGTGGCTTCGAAAGCGGGCGTCTCACTTTCGACAGTTTCGAAGGTGCTCAACGGACGTCCCGATGTGGCCGCGCCGACCCGGAGCAAGGTCGAGCGCCTGCTGGAGGCGAACGGCTACCAGCGCCCCTCCCCCACCCAGCCCGAGTCGCGGCTGATCGAGATCGTCTTCCACGAGCTCGAGAGCGTCTGGGCGATGGAGCTCATCCGGGGCGTGGAGAACGTCGCCAAGAGCCGCAACATGAGCGTGGTGCTCACCGAGAGCGGCACCCGCCACGCCCCCGGCCCCGAGTGGATCGAGGGCGTGCTGCGCCGCCGGCCGCTCGGCGTCGTCCTGGTCTTCTCCTCGCTGCCCGACGACATCAAGCGCAAGCTGCGCTCACGGGCCATCAACTTCGTGATCATCGACCCGGCCGGCGATCCCGAACCCGACGTCCCGTCCGTGGGCTCGGCGAACTGGGCCGGCGGCGTCGCGGCCACCCGGCACCTCATCGACCTCGGCCACCGCCGCATCGGCATCATCACCGGGCCCGACGACATGCTGTGCTCCCTGGCCCGTCTCGACGGCTTCCGCTCGGCCATGGGCATGGCGGGGCTCACCGTCGACAACGACCTGATCCGCTACGGGGACTTCCACGTGCAGGGCGGGCACGACGGGGCCCTCGCCCTGCTGGAGCGGCCCGACCCGCCGACCGCCATCTTCGCCGGCAGCGACCTGCAGGCGCTCGGCGTCCTGGAGGCGGCCCGGGTCAAGGGTCTGCAGGTGCCGCGCGACCTGTCCGTGGTCGGCTACGACGACATCCCGCTCGCCCAGTGGGCGAGCCCGTCGCTCACCACCGTCAACCAGCCGCTGGTCGAGATGGCCGAGGAGGCCGCCCGGATGCTGCTCCGGCTGTCCCAGCCCGACGAGACCGGCGACAAGAGCAACACCCGTATGGAGCTGGGCGTCAGACTGGTCGTCAGAAAGAGCACCGCAGCGCCGCGCGACGCCGGGGCGACGCGCGAGGACTGATCTCCGGAAGGGCGCGGAGCGGGCGCACGGCATCGCCGGCGGGGGCGCGGAGCGCGCTAGCGGAGGACTGTGTGACGAAGGCCACACCCGATGTCAACGCCTTTCGGAGTGGCGGTGATTACCGCGGGCGGGTGGCGGGAAATGCTCGCTATGGCCGAGGCCGAGAGCCCGGTCTGCCCCGCTGGTGGGCGTTCTTCTGAGGGGGAGATGCACCCATGCGCACCCATGCACGACACAGCCGCGGCGAACGCACGCTGGTGGCGCTCGAGGAGGAGCACGAACGTCGCGAGCCGTTCGAGCTGCTGACGGCGGAAGACGCCGAAGACGCCTTCGACGACGAAGGCTTTGAGATCTTCCGGGTGCACTGCCCCGACTGCGCCCGCCCGATCGCGCTCTTCACCGACGAGGACGTCCTGCCGCAGCACGCGCTGTGCGCCTCGCCCTGGAACCCCTTCGGGCTGACGGTCTGCCCCGGCTCGGGGCGTGCCACCGCCGAGGCCTCGCCGGCCCCCGGCGACGCCCGGGACGACGACACGGAGTGGGGCGCGCTGCTGACGCTCCCCGCCGGGCTGGACTGGCGCACGCAGCCGTTCTCCCACGTGGGCGGACCCGGTTCACAGCCGATCCGCGTGCCGTTCCAGCGCGCGGCCTGACCCGCGCCCACCGTACGCTCGGTGCCGCGCCGCCCCCGCCGGGCGGCGCGGCACGACTGTCTCAGTGCTCCTTGCTCTCCGGCCCTGCGAGGCTGCGGGCGATCACCATGCGCTGGATCTGGTTGGTGCCCTCGACGATCTGCAGCACCTTGGCCTCGCGCATGTACCGCTCGACGGGGAAGTCGGCGGTGTAGCCGTAGCCCCCGAGCAGCTGCACCGCGTCCGTGGTCACCTGCATCGCGGCGTCCGTGCAGAACAGCTTGGCCATGGCCGCCTGCCGGGAGAACGGCCGGCCCGCGTCCCGCAGCCGGGCGGCCGCGAGGTACAGCGCCCGGCCGGCCTCGATCTTGGTGGCCATGTCGGCGATCATGAAGCGCAGCCCCTGGAAGTCCACGACGGGACGGCCGAACTGCTGCCGGGTCATCCCGTACGCGAGCGCCTCGTCGAGGGCGGCCTGGGCGACGCCGATGGCGCAGGCGGCGATGCCGAGGCGGCCGGAGTCGAGCGCGGCCAGCGCGATGGTGAAGCCCTGGCCCTCGTCACCGACGCGGCGGCTGTCGGGGACGGTCACGCCGTCGAAGTGGACCTGGGCCGTGGGCGACCCCTTCATGCCCATCTTCTTCTCCGGGACCGCCGCGGTCAGGCCCTCCGCGTCGCCGGGCACCAGGTACGCGGTGATGCCGCGCGGGCCCTCGGCGCCGCTGCGGGCGAGCACCGTGTAGAAGTCTGCGACACCGCCGTGGGTGATCCACGCCTTGGTGCCCTCGATCCGCCACGCGTCGCCCTCGCGGGTGGCACGGGTCCGCAGGGACGCGGCGTCGGAGCCGGAGGCGGGCTCGGAAAGGCTGTAGGCGCCGAGCAGGGAGCCGCCGAGCATGGCCGGCAGGTGCTCGGTGCGCTGCTCCTTGCTGCCGAACTGGGCGACCGCGTGGCAGGCCAGGGTGTGCACGCTCACCCCGAGACCGACGGTCAGGCGCGCCGCCGCCAGTTCCTCCAGGACCTGCAGGTAGACCTCGTACGGCTGGCCACCGCCGCCGTGCTCCTCCGGGTAGGGCAGTCCGAGCAGCCCCGCCTCGCCGATGAGGCGGAAGACCTCGCGCGGGAAGACGCCCGCGTCCTCCTCCTCGGCCGCCCTGGGCTTGATCTCCCGCTGGGCCAGCTCGCGTACGAGCGCGAGCAGGTCGCGGGCCTCCTCGGTGGGAAGCTGTCGGTCCACCGGCTGAAGGCCGTCGTGGGACATGGCGGCACTCTCCTCCCTGTCGGGCGCTGCGGCGGCGTCCGCACAGGGTGTGGCGGCGCTACCGGGTTGTCGACCGTAGACCGATGGTCTCCTGCCGGGTCACGGCATGGTCCGACCTGCGGCTTCGGCGCGTTGGAGTATGCCCGATCGGAGGTGTCGGAGTCACGGGGTGCCAGGCCCTCCGGAGCGTGCGGCAGCGGATTTTTTCATACCGCGCGCCCATGGGCGGGCTTTTCGCAAGGCTGTACGGGTCATGGGGCCGTTCGGGTTAGCGTCGTCCCGCGCGCGGTGCGCGTGCGGGGCGTGTGTCGCCCGTGCCAGGAGTCGAGGAAAGGTGATGCCGGTGTCCGTGTTCCGTGCGTGGGGCCCGAAGGTGGCCGCGGTGGCGGTCGTCGCGCTGGCGGTGGCGGGCTGCGGCGGCCAGGACACGGATGCGGCGGGCGGTCCGGTCGCCCTGGAGCGGATCGGCGAGGCCGTCGGGTGCACCCCGCAGCTGCAGACCGACGTGAAGGAGCTGCGGCAGGGGGCGTGCACGACGGCACGCGGTGCCTATGTGATGCTCACCTTCACCAGCGAGGCCGGCCAGAAGTCGTGGCTGGAGGAGGCGGAGCCGTACGGCGGCTCCTACCTGATCGGGGAGCGCTGGGTGGTGGAGGCCGATCCCGAGGCGCTGGCGCCGGTGCGCGAGAAGCTGGGCGGCAGGGTCGAGGAGGGGGCGCACCACGGCGGCCACTCCGCCGCTTCGCCCTCGGCACCCGCGTCCGCCACGAGCCGGTAGCGGGCCGGGGAGGCCCCGCCCCGTCGCCATCCGCGGCGCTCCGCGAGCGCTACCGCCGGTCGGACCGCACCGTCACGTCCCGAACATCAGCGACGTGACCTGCACCGACGGCCAAGGCCAACGGGTGGCGTGTGCGCGACCTGCCGACCGGCCGGACCGGCACGCACCCGCCCCCGCAGGACCAAGGAGCCTCCCCAGACCCCGCATCCCCCATCTCCGGCGCCGCTCGGTGCTTGCCCGCCGTGGCGGCCGCGGGCGAGTTCACCGGCGCGGTCACCGGAGCCGTCGCCGCGTGGAGCGAGGCGGTGGACAACGTGGTGTTCGAGCCGGTGCTCCCCCGACCGGTTCGCGGACGTCCGCATCGTCGCCTTCGGCGGCCGGCCCTACGCGGAACAGGAGGAACCCGGCCGCGGCACCGTCCACATCTGCCGCCAGGCGGTGCACGAGGGCTACGACCCGACATGGATCGCGGCGCACGAACTGTCACATCCTCGGTCTCGACGCCAAGAAGCCTGGGCCCCGCTCCAGCCTGATGTCCGGGAGCACCGCCGGCACCTCGTGCCACAGCATCCAGCCGGACGAGGCCGAACGGAGCGCCGTGGAGGGCATGTTCGGCACACGTCTGCCGGTCGCAGGGGCCGCGTGACCCCCGGCCACGGCAGGGCGGGGCCCGGCACACGTCGGCCTGCGCCTCATGTGCCGGGCCGCCCTCGGCCGCGGGCTCGTGGGGGGGGCGGGTCAGACCTCCAGGTCGGATTCGATGCGCCTGAGCTGGTGGCGGGCCATCGCCAGGTTCGCCCGGTCCTTGTCCAGCGCGACGTAGAGGAACAGCCCCTTGCCCGAGCGGCCGGTCAGCAGCCGGATCATGTGGATCTGGGTGTTGAGCGTGATCAGGATGTCCTCGATGTGCTCCTTGAGGTTGAGCATCTCCATGGTGCGCATCTTGGCGCGGACCACGTCGGTGTTGCCCGCGGCCGCGACGGTCAGGTCGAGGTCCTTGGAGCCCCCGAGGGTGCCCAGGGCCATGCCGCTGCCGTAGTCCACGAGAGCGACGCCCAGGACGCCCTCGATCGACGTCATGACATCCTTCAGCGCGGTCTCGGTGTTGGCCATTGCGGTCTCACTTCCTTGTCGTTGAGTTCTCTGACGTGACGAATGCCTGGGTCCGGTAACGGCGCGGCCGCGTGCGGTGCCCGACGGCTTGTCGGCTGATGAGCTGGGTCCTGCGGTCATTTCCGCTCCTGACGTTGGAGCGCGAGGTCGACGAGATCCTCGATCCGTCGACTGGATCGGCGTGCCTCCAGGTGCAGGCGGCCCACGTTGGAGCCGGGTCCCGCCACCAGGGCGAGGGCCATGGCCCCGCCGGCGGCGTACGCGGCGATGTACCCGCGGTCGCCCCTGACGAGCAGTTCCCGGAAGCCGCCGCACTCGGTGGCCTCCGTGATGCGGGCCGCCACGCCCAGTGCCGCGGCGGTCAGCGCGGCGACCCCCTCCGGTTCCGGCCCGCTCAGGTCGTGCGCGACGACCAGGCCGTCGACGCTGGCGACGAGCCCGCCCGTCAGGTGCGGCACCCTCGCCCGCAGGCTCCGGAGTTCGGCCAGTACATCGGCTTCGAGTGCCACCAGCTGTCTCCTTCCGGCGAGCTGCCGCAGAGCCTTCCTCCACGGTCGTTCGGCGGGCGCCGGGCGGGTCGGCAGGGCGCTCACAGGCGGGCCTCCAGGGCGGCACGAAGTCGTAGCAACAGGGCGACTGAGGGATCGGAGGACGACAGGACCGCCGACTGCGATCCGCCGTGGGCGAAGGGCGTGGGCGCCACCGGTGGCAGCGGCGCGGGCGCCACCGGCGCTGGCGGCACGGGCGCTGGGCGGGCCGGAGCCGGAGCCGCGGGTGCCTGGGCGCGTACCGGCATGCTGATCCGGCCGGTCGCGGCCAGCCGACGGACGTCCAGCAGGGTCGCGAAGGCGGAACGTCCCAGGTGCCAGGCGATCTGGACCGGCGTACGGGATCCGTCCGCCGCCGCCAGCACCGCCAGCTGGGCGGGCGTGGGGGCCCTGGCCCGGCCGCCCCGCACCCCGCCCTCGGAGCGGGGGACGACGGGGCCGGCGTCGGTGTCGTCCCACGGCCAGGCCCGCTCCAGTTGCGCGCGGCGCCGCTGCGCCTCCCTGGCCACGCGCTGGGCGGGGACCGGCCGGGAGATGGGACCCAGCCGGGAGGTGGCGCCCGGCTGGAACCGGTCGGGTTCCGAGTCGGGCAGCAGGGTGAAGTAGGAGGCGTCGAAGAGCGCCAGCAGGTGGCAGAGCTCGAGCTCCCCGCGGGCCACCCGCCCGGTGTCGACGAGGTGCCCGCCGACGCCGCGCTCGGCGCTCGCGATGGTGACCGCCTCGCGCCACTGGTCCGGGGAGAGCAGCCCGCAGGCAATGAGCCGTACCCCGAGGTCGGGGGCGCAGGGGCTCTCGGCGTGGACGATCGCCCCGTCGCGCAGGTAGACCGCCCCCGCCGATCCGTACAGCGCCCCGCTGGCCCTCGCCTCCGCGAGCCGGGCCAGTGCGGCGGTGAAGGCGTACGCGCCCACCACCCCGGCGCGGACCTGGGCCGGCGCGCTGCCGCGCGCCGGAATGCGCCGGGGCAGACCGCGCATGGCCAGTGCCGGCCGCCCCGCCTCCGTGCCCGTCATACGAGCACCAGCCGCTCGGCGATGGACTGCAGCCCGAGCCGGGCGACGGCCAGGTTGGCCATCGACCGGTCCAGCCACAGGTAGAGGATGACGTCGCTGTCGAAGGAGGTGTCGAGGAAGCGGATGAGGTGGTAACTCCCCGGGGCGGTGATGATGATGTCCTCGACCGGCACCCTTCCGGACTCCTTCGCGGTGAAGGTGCCGCCCTCCACGACCGCCCGCGCCGCCTCGGTGGTGTCCGCGGCGGCCGCCTCGTGACCGTGTCCCGGCTCCTGCCCGACCGCCCCGAGGAGCAGGCCGCTGCTCCAGTCGACCACGCTCGCCCCGAGCACACCGGGAATCGCCAGCGCCTCGGAAAGGCACTCGTCTATGCCGGGCACGCGCACCCCTTCGCCGCCACTTCTGGTATACGGAACAGCACGGAACGTTACTCATCCCGTACGCGAAAAAGGTGAGTTGGGGCATTTTCCGGAGGCATGTGCGGGCGACTCGCTAGGATTCGCCGCCCCTTGTGATCAGTCGGCGCAATTGTCCTCGGGACCGCCCCTGGCGATCCGCGCGAGGACGCCCAGCGCGTCGTCCAGGACCTGCAGGGACGGCGAGGCGAGGCCGATCCGTACGGCGTGCGGCGCGCTGCCGCGGCCCGCGGCGAAGGCGGCCGCGGGGGTGACGGCGATGCCCTGCCGGGCGGCGGCCGCGACGAAGGTGTCGGCGCGCCAGGGCCCGGGCAGCCGCCACCAGCAGAAGCAGGCACGCGGATCCGCCGCGACCGAGAACCCGGCGAGGCGCTCGGCGGCCATGCGGGCCCGCGCGGCCGCGTCGCGCCGCTTGGCCGCCACCACCGCGTCGACGGCGCCGTCGGCGATCCACCGGCAGGCGGCGGCCAGCGCGAAACCGGAGGCCGCGGTGCCCGCCGAGCGCAAGGCCGCGGAAACCGGGGCGGATAGCTCCCGCGGAGTGAGCACGACGCCGGCGGTGAGCCCGGGGGCGAGCCGCTTGGAGAGGCTGTCGACCAGGACCACGCGGTCGGGGGCGTATGCCGCGAGCGGCGGCGGGGCGTCCGCGGCGAGGAATCCCCAGACGGCGTCCTCGACGGCGTGCAGGCCCAGCCGGCCGAGGGCGCCGGCGAGTTCGGCCCGGCGGCCCTCCGGCATGGTGACGCCGAGCGGATTGTGCAGGGTGGGCTGGGTGTAGAGCGCGTGCAGCGGGGCGGCCCGGTGGAGTTCCGCGAGGGCGTCGGGACGCATCCCGTGCTCGTCGCAGGCGACGGGGACGAGGGCGATCCCGAGCCGTGTGGCGAGCGCCTTGACCACGGGGTAGGTGAGCGCCTCCACGGCGAGCCGGCCGCCGGGCGGGACGAGCGCGGCCAGGGCGGCGGCGATGGCCTGACGTCCGTTGCCCGCGAAGAGCAGCCGCCCGGGGTCGGGGCGTGGGCCGGTGCGGGCGAGCAGTTCGGCGAAGGCGTCACGCGCGGCCGGGGTGCCCGCGGCCGTCAGCGGGCGCAGCGCGGCGCCGAGGACGTCGGGGCGCTGCAGCGCGGCGAGCCCGGGGGCGAGCAGCTGCGACTGGCCCTCGGCGACGGGGTGGTTCAGCTCCAGGTCGATCCGCTGGGGTGCCGGCTCGGCGAGGGCGGGTCCCGTGGCGGGCGATGCGGCACGCACGAAGGTACCGCGTCCCACCTCGCCCACGACCAGGCCGCGGCGGGCGAGTTCGGCGTAGACGCGGATCGCCGTGGAGTTGGCGATGCCACGCTGCCGCGCGAAGGTCCGCTGCGGTGCGAGCCGGTCGCCGGGGCGCAGCCGTCCGGCGGCGATGTCGGCCGCCACGGCGTCCGCGACCGTGCGGTAGTCGTCCATCGGTGTTCCTCCTCCGAGGCAATTCCCGTATTGCACCGAGAGCAAAGATGCTATTGCACCGAGCCGGGAGGGGAACCTAGCATCGCGGTCAACTCCCCTGCGGGAAGGGGATCGTGCGAGACGAGGAGATCCCCTTGGCGACGGCATCGGTCAACGGCGTCACACTGGCGTACGACGTCGCGGGGGACGGGCCCGCAACCCCCCTGGTGCTGGTGCACGGCCATCCCTTCGACCGCTCGATGTGGGCCCCGCAGGTCCCCGCGGCGGCGGCCGGCCGCCGGGTGGTCGTGCCTGACCTGCGCGGCTACGGCGCGAGCGAGGTGGTCCCGGGGGTCACCCCGCTGGAGACCTTCGCCCGCGACATCGCCGCCCTGATGGACCGCCTGGGCGTGCCGGAGGCCGTCGTCGGCGGGCTGTCGATGGGCGGTCAGATCGTCATGGAGTTCGAGCGGCTGTTCCCCGGCCGGGTGGCCGGGCTCGTGCTCGCCGACACCTTCCCCGGCGCCGAGACGGCGCAGGGGCGGCGGGCCCGGAACGCGATGGCGGAGCGGCTGCTGGCCGAGGGGATGGACGGCTACGCCGGCGAGGTGCTCGACCGGATGATCACGCCCCGCAACGTGACCGCGCTCCCCGAAGTGGCCGCGCACGTGCTGCGGATGATGCGCGGCACCTCCCCCGAGGGCGCCGCGGCGGCCCTGCGCGGCCGGGCCCGGCGGCCCGACTACGGGGCCGTGCTGGCCGCGGTCCGGGTGCCCACGCTGATCGTGGTCGGCCGGGACGACGTGTACACCCCCGTCGCCGAGGCCGAGGCCATGCACGCGGCCGTCCGCGGCTCGCGGCTCGTGGTCGTCGAGGACGCCGGGCACCTGCCGAACCTGGAGCGGCCGGAGGAGTTCAACGACGCTCTGCGGCGGTTCCTCGACGTCCTCGACGTGCGTCCCTGAGCCGGTGGGCGCCGTACCCCGCCCGTGTGCTCAGGGCGTGGTGTCGACCAGCGAGAGCGAGTGGAGGCGGTCGGGCGGGCCGGGCCTCGCGTAGTACCAGCCCTGCGCGGTGTCGCAGCCCAGCGCGCGCAGGTGCTCGGCCTGGGTGCCGGTCTCGACGCCCTCCACCGTCACCGACAGCCCGAGGGTGTGCGCCAGGTCGACGACGATCTCCACGATCTTCACGTCCACCGGGTCGGCCTGCTGCTGCTGCATCCCGCGCGTAAAGGAGCGGTCGAGCTTGAGGGTGGTGATGGGCAGCCGGCGCAGCGAGGCGAGGTTGGAGTAGCCGGTGCCGAAGTCGTCCAGGGCGATGGCCATGCCGAGCTCGGCGAACTCCCGCAACGGGCGCAGCAGTTCCTCGTCGGCGCCGATGAAGGCGCTCTCGGTGACCTCCAGGCACAGCGCGGTCGGCTCCAGCCCGGCGTCCTTGATCACCGCGAGGGTCTCCGGGACGAGGCCGGGGTGGCCGAGCTGGGCTGGGGAGAGGTTGACGTTGATCCGCAGCGGGTGGCCGTCGCTGCGCGGGAACTGCCAGTCCCGGGCCTGCCAGGCGGCCTGCTGCAGCACCCAGTGGCCGAGCGGCACGATCAGCCCGGTGCTCTCGGCGAGCGGGATGAACTGGTCGGGACCGAGGATCCCGTGCACCGGATGGCACCAGCGCACCAGTGCCTCGGCGCCGCGGACGCTGCCGTCGCCGAGCCGTACCAGCGGCTGGTACTCGATGAAGAACTCGCCGCGCTCCAGGGCCGTCGGCAGCCGGTTGGTCAGCCCGTGCCGGGTGATGGCGCGCGCGTCGGAGTCGGGGTCGGCCAGCTCGAAGCGGTTCCCGCCCGCGGCCTTGGCCCGGTACATCGTGATGTCGGCGCTGCGCAGCACCTCGGCGGGGCCCAGGGAGCCGGCCTGGCCCTCGACGATGCCGATGCTGCACCGTACGGACAGCTCGCGGCCGTCCACCCGGATCGGGTCGGCCAGCGCGGCCAGGATCAGGTCGGCCAGGCCGGTGATGTCCGCGCGGCTGGCGGGGTTGACCACCAGTGCGGCGAACTCGTCGCCGCCGATGCGGGCCACGAGCTGGTCGGGCGAGGTGACGCAGGCCTGGAGGCGTTCGGCGACAGCGACCAGGAGCCGGTCGCCGATGGCGTGGCCGAGGCTGTCGTTGACGTCCTTGAAGCCGTCCAGGTCGAGGTAGCAGACGCCGACGCCCACGCCCTCGGGGCCGTTCAGCGTCTGCTCCAGTCGCTCGAAGAAGAGGTTGCGGTTGGCCAGGCCGGTGAGCGCGTCGTGGGTCGCCTCGTACCGCAGCCGCTCGCTGAGCAGGCGTTCCTCGGTGATGTCCTCCATCAGCGCGAGCATGTACTGCGGGGTCCCGCCGGCGTCGCGCAGCAGGGAGACCGTCAGGTTGGTCCACAGCGCGGTGCCGTCGGGCCGGTAGTAGGCCTTCTCGATGCGGTAGTGGTCGCGCTCGCCCCGGTTGAGCTGGCGCTGCATCTCCCAGACCTCGGGGGCGTCGTCGGCGTGCGCCCAGTCGTAGACGTTCCTGCTGCGGATGTGGCGTTCCAGGCCGCCGAACATGGTGGTGAGGGCGGCGTTGACGTCCAGGATGCGGCCGTCCATGTCGGCGATGCCGATGCCTATGGAGGCGTCCTGGAAGACCGCCCGGAAACGGACCTCGCTCTCGTGCAGGGCCTGCTCGGTGGCGGCCCGGGCGGCGAGCGCCGCCTTGGAGAGGGCCTCCTGCTCGGTCCGCGTGCGTTCCTGCAAGGCCCGGGCGTACCCGGCGGCCACCCAGTGCTGCAGGCGGTTGCAGCGGGTGCGGCCGTCCTCGGGGAACAGGGCGGGGCCGGGCGGGCAGTACAGCAGCAGGTAGGCGTCGACGACGTCGAGGATGCGGGGCAGCGCCTCGGGATCGGTGCAGTGCGCGGCCACGAGCGCGGCGCCGACCTCCGCGGCCGGGCGGGGGTCGAAGGGCTGCGCGCGCAGCGTGGCGTCGAGACGCGCGGCGAGCGGGAGCAGGTACTCCTCGAACTCGCCGCGTGTCATGGAGGTGGCGGTGGCCGGGTAGATCGCCCGGCTCCAGATGATCGCGAAGCGCCGCAGGCTGTCGGCGGGCTCCGGCTCCGGGCCGGGCTCCCTGCTCACGGTCACGCCTTGCGGCCGACGCCCGCGAACCCGCTGAAGACGACCGGGGCGAGCTCGTCGTCGTCCGTGCCGTCGGGGCGCCACAACGGCGCGGAGACCAGGCCGGGTTCGACGAGGTCGAAGCCGTCGAAGAAGCGCTCGACCTCGGCCCGCGACCGCATGATCAGCGGCGAGCTCGCGCTGCGGTAGACGTTCTCGACCCGCTCCCCCTCCTCGGGTCTGCGCGGGCCTCCCTCGACCGAGGCGTGGGTGACGACCAGCAGGCTGCCGGGGGCGATGGCGTCGCGCAGTTCGGCCACGGCCTTGGCCGGTTCGTCGGCGTCCTCGAGGAAGTGCAGGACCGCGACGAGGAGCAGCGCGACCGGGCGCTCCAGGTCGATGAGCCCGCGCACCTGCGCGCTGTCCAGGATGTCGCGGGGCGAGCGCAGGTCGGCGGCGACGATGGCGGCGTTCTCGTGGCCCTCCAGCACGGCACGGCTGTGGGCGACGGCGACCGGGTCGTGGTCGACGTAGACGACGTGCGCGCCGGGACTGGCGGCCTGGGCGACCTCGTGGACGTTGCCGAAGGTGGGGATGCCGGAGCCGATGTCGAGGAACTGGGTGATGCCCTGGTCGACGGAGTAACGCACGGCCCTGCGCATGAACGCCCGGTTGGCCTGCATGATCTTCGGCAGCCCCGGGAAGGCCTCGATGGCCCGCCGTCCCGCCTCCCGGTCGACCTCGAAGTTGTGCGAACCGCCCAGGTAGTAGTCGTAGATGCGGGACACGCTCGGCACGGAAAGATCGATCCCCTGGGGGGCCCAGGCAGGGCGTTCCATCAACGGCTCCAGCTCGTCGGCGATCAGGATTCGTGGTCGTGGACACGACCACGTGCGAGAGAGGCTACTGATCGACCGTTCGAGAGGACACAAGAAATGGAAATATTCGATCCGTTTTCGGTCACAGACCAAAGGCATGTGCCCTGTTCCCTACAAACGGGGAACAGGGCACACCCTACCGACGGATGACGGTCGATCAGTCCGATCAGACGTTGACGCCGTGGGCACGCAGGTACGCCAGCGGGTCCATGTCGGAGCCGAAGTCGGGGGTGGTGCGCACCTCGAAGTGCAGGTGCGGACCGGTCACGTTGCCGGTGGCGCCCGACAGGCCCAGCTGCTGACCGGCGGAGACCGTCTGACCGGCCGAGACCGACAGCGCGGACAGGTGGGCGTACTGCGAGTACCGGCCGTCGGCGTGCTTGACGACGACCTGGTTGCCGTACGAACCGCCCCAGCCCGCGGAGACCACGGTGCCGCCGGCGATCGACTTCACCTTGGTGCCGGTCGAGGCGATGAAGTCGACACCGGTGTGGTAGCCCTTGGACCACATGGCACCGGCCTGGTGGTAGGCGGTGCCCAGGGTGACGTGGTCGAGCGGGGCGGTGTAGCCGGAGGTGCTGGCGGCCTTGGCGGCGGCCGGCTTGGCGGCCGGGGCGGCCTTCGCGGCCTTGGGCGCGCTCTTGGCGGCGGACTTCTCGCCCAGGGACAGGACCTGGCCCGGGTAGATCAGGTTCGGGTCGCCGCCGATGACCGACTCGTTGTTCGCGTACAGCTTCTGCCAGCCGCCCTCGACCGACCGGGCGTCGGCGATCTTGGAGAGGGTGTCGCCGCCGGCGACCTTGTAGGAGCCGCCGGTGCTCTTCGGCTCGGCGGTGGCGGCCTTCGGCGCCTCGGCCTTCTTGGCGGGGGCGGCGGGCTTGGCGGCCGGCTTCGCGGCGGTGCCGGAGACGCTCTGCGGGGTGGCCGACGGGTTGGCCATGGCCTTCGTCAGACCGGCCTTGGGACCGCACACGGGCCAGGCCTGCGGACCCTGGGTCGCGAGGACCTTCTCCGCGACGGCGATCTGCTCCGCCTTGGTCGCAAGGTCGGCGCGCGGGGCGTACTTCGTGCCGCCGAAGCCGGCCCAGGTGCTCTGGGTGAACTGCAGTCCGCCGTAGAAGCCGTTACCGGTGTTGATGGACCAGTTGTTGGTGCTCTCGCAGGCCGCGACCTTGTCCCAGACGCTCACGGGAGCGGCGTGGGCACCGGTGGCGCCGACGATCGGGAGCGCCACGGCGGCGCCGGTGGTGCCGGCCAGCGCGCTGATACGGGTGATGCGGGTGTTCCGCGGACGACGGTGCTTTCCCTTACCGGGCATGCCGAATTCCTCTCCGACGCCTGCGAGGTAAGCTGTCGGGTTCGGGCTGGAGATGCCCGGCCGCAATGGGGCATGCCAAATAAAGGCATGTCGCTGCGACTTCACCCCTAGCCGTCCCGAGACCAACGGGAACGGCAAACTACCTGGGTCCCCCGCTCCTGCCGTGCGGTCTTGTCATCCGGCGTCCGGGCAGCGGCAGGACTAGGCGTTCTACCCGGAAGAATCTCGCAGGAATTTGTCCTGCGAGATCTGGAAGCTAAACGACGGAATCGCCCCGGAGCAAGGACCGGAATCACGCCCCCCGGCGGACCGCAAGTCGATCATCCGCTTCTGTGACTTTAGGTGAGAAGTGTCCGCTCTGCGTAGGCGGAAAACTGTCCCACGGTAATTGCGTGATATCACCCGGTGAAATTCGGCGGGAAAATTAGACGCTGCGTGGCCCGTGGCCTCCGCTGCGTGTTCGGCGCGTGACACCCATCACGCATCGATTCCCTACGCATGCACTGTGGACGCATATGTCCGGTTAGGCGGCTTAATGCCGGATAAGGCAGGACGCGTTCCGGTCCAACCCGCCCCGGACCGCGCCGTCCTGAGGTCCCCCGGAGGAACACCCCCCGGATCCAACCGCCGAGGGGGGTCCGCGATTCCCGGACGGGCCGCGCCGAGGCGTTCCGCGGTGTGGCGTGCGCCACAACCACCCCTCCGGCGGGGCGAGAAGGGGACGTGCACGACGGCCGCCGTCCGGAGAACGGACGTGACAGCGCCGATTGGGCGACGGTAGCCTCCCAATCCCGCACATTTTCTTACATCGCCCGGGAGACCTCGCGTGCCCTACCTCGCCGCCGACGACCGCTACGCCTCGATGGAATACCGCAGGACCGGGCGCAGCGGGGTCCTGCTGCCCGTCGTGTCCCTGGGCCTGTGGCACAACTTCGGCGACACCTCGCCGTTGGAGAACCAGCGCGCGGTGCTGCGCCGCGCCGTCGACCGCGGCGTGGTCCACATCGACCTGGCCAACAACTACGGCCCGCCCGCCGGCTCGGCCGAGGCCAACTTCGGCACCCTGTTCGCCCAGGACTTCCGCCCGTACCGCGACGAGCTCTTCATCGCCACCAAGGCCGGGTACGACATGTGGCCGGGACCGTACGGCGAATGGGGCAGCCGCAAGTACCTGCTCTCGTCGCTGGACCAGTCGCTGGGCCGCATGGGCCTGGACCACGTGGACGTCTTCTACTCGCACCGCTTCGACCCGGACACGCCCCTGGAGGAGACCATGGGCGCCCTGGACTCCGCGGTCCGCCAGGGCAAGGCCCTGTACGCCGGCATCTCCAACTACCCCGCCGAGGCGCACCGCCGGGCGACGGAGATCCTGCGCGAGCTGGGCACCCCGCTGCTGATCCACCAGGCCGCCTACAGCATCCTCCAGCGCGACCCGGAGGCCGGGGTCCTCGACGCCGTCGGCGACACCGGCACCGCGCTCATCGCGTACTCGCCGCTCGCCCAGGGCCAGCTCACCGACCGATACCTCCAGGGCGTGCCGGCCGACTCGCGGATGGCGCTCGGCCACTTCCTCAAGCGCGACGCCCTGACCGAGCGGAAGCTCACCTTCCTGCACGCCCTCAACAAGCTCGCCGGCGAGCGCGGTCAGACCCTGGCGCAGCTGGCCCTGAGCTGGGTGCTGCGCGACCCGCGGGTCGTCTCCGTCCTCATCGGCGCGAGCAGCGTCGCCCAGCTCGACCAGAACCTCGCCGCCCTCGACGCGGGCCCGCTCACCGCGGACGAGCTCGCCGAGATCGACCGCCTCTCGGCGGAGGCGGGCGTCCGCATCCCGTAACGGCCGCTCCGCACGTACGGAAGGGCCGGCCCCCGCAGGGGCCCGCCCTTCCGCGTCGGTGCCCGGCTCAGGCGAGACGGGCCTCCAGCGCGGCGCGGACGCCGGGCCACTCGCCGGCGACGATGGAGTAGTACGCGCTGTCGCGGACGGTGCCGTCCACGGCGAGGGTGTGGGCGCGGCGGATGCCCTCGAAACGGCCGCCGATGCGCTCGATCGCCGCGCGGGAGCGCGCGTTGCGCGCGTCCGTCTTCAGGGTGACGCGCAACACGTCCCACACGTCGAACGCGTGGGTGAGCAGCAGCAGCTTCGCCTCGGTGTTGCAGGGGGTGCGCTGGGCGGAGGCGCCGAGCCAGGTGCTGCCGATCTCGGCGACGGTGGGCACCGCGCCGCTGCGGGGCACGGAGCGGCCGGCGGGCCAGGCGGGGGTGGCCGTCCAGTGGTCGAGGTCGAGGAACCGCGTGGAGCCGATCAGGGCGCCACGCTGGACGTCCCGCACGGCGAAGGGGAGCGCGGCCCCGGTCGCCTGGTCCTGGAGGGCCTCCTCGACGTAGCGCGCCATCGCCTCGCGGTCGGCCGGCACCTTTGTGTAGGCGTAGGTGTCGCGGGATTCGTCGGCGGCGCGCAGCAGCCCGTCCGCGTGGGCGGCGCTCAGCGGCTCCAGGCGGACGTGCTTGCCTTCCAGGGTCACGGGTTCGGGCATGCCCCGGATGCTGGTGTCCGGCCGGGTCACCCGTCAAGCGCGTTTCCGCGGGGCGCGTCGGAGGCCGGGCGTGATGGATGCGAAAATGGGGGCATGAACAGCAACGACGTGTTCTTCGACATCACGATCGACGGCGAGCCCGCCGGACGGATCGTGTTCACCCTGTTCGACGACGTGGTCCCCAAGACCGCGCGGAACTTCCGTGAGCTCGCCACCGGCGAGCACGGCTTCGGCTTCGAGGGTTCGCACTTCCACCGCGTGATCCCCGACTTCATGCTCCAGGGAGGCGACTTCACCGCCGGCAACGGCACCGGTGGCAAGAGCATCTACGGTGAGAAGTTCGCCGACGAGAACTTCCAGCTCAAGCACACCAAGCCCGGCCAGCTCTCCATGGCCAACGCGGGCCCGAACACCAACGGCTCGCAGTTCTTCATCACCACGATCGTCACCGACTGGCTCGACGGCAAGCACGTGGTCTTCGGCGAGGTCGTCGACGGCATGGACGTCGTCAAGAAGATCGAGTCGCTCGGCTCCCGCACCGGCGCGACCAGCGCCCGCGTCGAGATCGCCAAGTCCGGTACGGTCGCCTGACCCGGCTCCGCGAAGCGGCCCGGCACCGGAACGACCGGTGCCGGGCCGCTCGGCGTACGGGTCAGCCGAAGGCCTTGACCGCCTGGTAGTAGGTCCAGGCGGTGCTGTTGCAGGCGGTCGCGGTGGCGCCGCTGTAGCCGGCGCAGATGCGCTTGAGGTCCTCGTAGAAGGCGCTGTCGAGGCGGCTCTTGTTGGCGGAGAAGGAGCCCATCGCCTTGTAGTTGCGGTAGCCGAAGTCGTGCCGGGCGCAGGAGTTCTGGAACGGGAAGCCGAAGGGGTTGTCCGGGGAGCTGCTGCAGTAGTCGGTGGACCAGTCGAAGCCGTAGGCGGCCCAGGCGCCCTGGTTGCCGCGGGCGGACCACCAGGCGTTGTAGCTCGAGGCGCTGGTCTGGGTCCAACCGGCGAGCACCTGGGCCTTGTCGGCGGGTGCGGCCTGGGCGGGGACGGTGAAGACGACGGTGGCGACGGCGGCGACCGCGGTGGCGGCGAAGCCGGTCGTGATTCGGCGCATGGGGACTCCAGTCACTGACGGGCGCGGTGTGACGCGCGGGCATGGCGGTGCAACCGGATGCGGAACCGAACAGGTGGTACTGGTGTGCGAAGCCAGGATGGGGCCCCAGGGGTCTATGCGAGTAGATGCCGGACGGCAAAAATTACATGAACATGACGACGCGCCGCCGACGGCGGGCGTCGACGGCACGTCAAGAAGCTGACACCGTTGTCTGGTTCACTGACCCGCTGGACCCGCGGGCCGCGCGTCTGCCCCTACGGGGCGTCAGGCGGCGGGGGTGCGCGGCCGGTCCCCGGGCTCCCCGGACCCGCCGTGCTCCCCAGGCTCCTCGGACTCCGTACGCTCCCACCGCGGATGGTGGCGGCGCGCCCATTCCGGCGTGACGAACCCGGTGCGCATCCCCAGCCGCGCCTGCGGGTCGTCGGCCGCCATCCACAGGTGTCCCGCGACCACCACGGCCACCGCCAGGGCCAGCCAGTCGTGGACGAAGGTCGCGCCGGTACGCCACACCAAGCCGCTCAGGTGCGGGAACATCATCAGCAGCCCGGTGCCGAGCATGACGAGCACCGCGCCCGCGGCGAAGGACGCGTACAGCTTCTGCCCGGCGTTGAATTTCCCCGCCGCACGACGGTCGTGGGGGACGCGGCGCAGCGCGTCCCGCAGCCAGCCCCGGTCGTAGGGGGCGAACCGGTTGAGCAGCCGCAGGTCGCGCCGGAAGGCGCGGGAGGCGAGGCCCGCGAGGGCGGGCAGCGGCAGGGCGATGCCCGACCATTCGTGCACGGTGACCACCAGCCGCCTGCGGCCGACGAGTTCGGCGAGCGGGGGCAGGTAGAGGGCCGCCGCCGTGCAGAGGCAGACCAGCATCAGGGCGGCCGTGCTGCGGTGCACCCAGCGCTCGCCGCGGGTGAAGCGGCGCACGGTCTCAGGACGTGGGGTCATCGTGGCGTCCGTTCGAGCGGCCGACCCAGGCGTCGACGTCGTAGCCGTAGTGCTCCCAGTAGCCGGGCCGCACGTCCCGGGTGACCTCGATGCCCGAGAGCCACTTGGCGGACTTGTAGAAGTACATCGGCGCCACGTAGAGCCGCACGGGGCCGCCGTGGGCCGTGGTCACCGGCTTGTCCTGCATCCGCAGGGCGACCAGGACGTCGTCCCTGACGGCCTGTTCGAGGGTGAGGCTCTCGCTGTAGACCCCGTCGAAGCAGGTGAAGCGCACGGCGCCGGCACCGTCCTGCACGCCCGCGAGGTCGAGGAGGTGGGACAGCCGCACCCCCTCGAAGGGCGTGCCCGGCACGCGCCACCCGGTCACGCACTGCACGTCGCGCACCATCCTGGTCTGCGGCATCGCCCGCAGTTCGGCCAGGGTGTGGGTGGCCTTCCGGTCGACGAGGCCGGAGACGGTGAGGCGGTAGTCGGTCGCGTCCCGGTGGGGAACGGAGTCCGCCACGTTGTAGATGCGGAAGCCGCCGCCCCCGGGGAGCAGTCCGCTGAGCCCGGTGGGGTCCTTCCCCGCCACCTGGGAGAGCGCCGAGTCCAGTCCGTCCTGCGCGCGGCTGCCGAACGCCACCCCCAGGGCGCCCAGCCCGAGCATCCCGAGCACCACGCGCCGGCCGACCGGCGTGCCCTTGCCTTCCATACCCCTCACCGTAAGCCCGCGCGAGGCGGTTGCGGACCGCCGGGGCCGCACGTAAGCAAGGCGTAAGAGGTTCGGTCCCGGGCTAACCGATCTCCAGGCCCGCGTAGTTCTCGGCGAGTTCGGCCGCCGCGTGCGGGGAGGCGGCGATGCGGTCGAGCTGGGAGATCTGCAGCCGGGTGTCGAAGTCGCTCTGCGCCGGGTCGGTGTGCAGGGTCGTGGTCATGAACCAGGAGAAGTGCTCGGCACGCCACACCCGCCGCAGGCAGGTGTCGGAGTAGGCGTCGAGCAGGGCGGAGGAACCGGTCTCCGCCAGGGCGGCGAAGGCACGGGCCAGGACGATGACGTCGGCGGCCGCCAGGTTGAGGCCCTTGGCGCCGGTCGGCGGCACGATGTGCGCGGCGTCGCCGGCGAGCAGCACGCGGCCCCAGCGCATCGGCTCGGTCACGAAGCTGCGCATCGGCAGCACGGCCTTGGAGGTGATGGGACCGCGCTCCAGCTTCCAGTCCCCGTCGAGGGCGAAGCGGGCGTCCAGTTCGCCCCAGATCCGCTCGTCGGACCATTCGGCGGGATCGGTGCCGCTCGGCACCTGCAGGTAGAGCCGGCTGACCTGGGAGGAACGCATGCTGTGCAGCGCGAAACCGCGGGGCGAGTGCGCGTAGATCAACTCCTCGCAGGACGGCGCGACGTCGGCGAGGATCCCCAGCCACGAGAAGGGGTACACCCGCTCGTACGTCCGCCGGGCGTGCTCCGGGACCGCCGCGCGCGTCACGCCGTGGAAGCCGTCGCAGCCGACGACGTAGTCGCAGGTGAGGGTCTTCTCCCGGCCCTCGTGGCGGTAGCGGACCACCGGGCGGTCCGTATCGGCCCCCTCGACCGCGTGCACAGGGGCGCCGAACAGCAGCGGCGCCCCGTCCTGGAGATGGAGGGCGATCAGGTCCTTGACGACCTCGGTCTGGGCGTAGACCCACACGCGCCGTCCGCCGGTGAGGGCCGGGAAGTCCAGTCGGTGGGAGCGGCGGTCCCAGCGCAGCTCGATGCCGTCGTGGACGAGGCCCTCGCGGTCCAGGCGCGCGCCCGCGCCGGACGAGCGGAGCACGTCGACCGTGCCCTGTTCCAGGATCCCGGCGCGCTGGCGCTGCTCGACGTACTCGCGGTCGCGGCTCTCCAGGACGACGCAGTCGATGCCGGAGCGATGGAGCAGACGGGCCAGCAGGAGGCCTGCGGGACCGGCGCCGACGATGGCGACGGTGGTGTGGTGCTGCATGTGTTCTCCTACTCCTCTTCTTCCTCGAGGATGCGGTTCGCCACGGCGAACGCGGCGTTGGCCGCGGGAACGCCGCAGTAGACGGCGGACTGGAGCAGGACCTCCTGGATCTCCTCCCAGGTCAGGCCGTTGTGCCGCGCGGCGCGCACGTGCATCGCCAGCTCGTCCAGGTGGCCGTGGGCCACCAGCGCGGTGAGGGTGATGCAGCTGCGGGTCCTGCGGCTCAGGCCCGGCCGGGTCCAGATCTCACCCCATGCGTAGCGGGTGATGAAGTCCTGGAAGGGGGCGGTGAAGGCGGTGGTGCGGGCGACCGCCCGGTCGACGTGCGCGTCGCCGAGCACGGCACGGCGGACGGCCATGCCCTCGGTGTGGCGGGCGCCGTCGTCGGCGGCCGGCTCGGTGGCGAAGTGCTGCAGGAGCGCCGCGAGGACGGGGGCCGGGCGCTCGACGCCGGCCAGGTGGGCGGCGTGCGCCACCTCGGTGAGGCTCGCCCCGGGGATGCCGTCGGCGAGGACACGGGCGTCCGCGACCGGGGTCGCCGGGTCGCCGCGGCCCGCGACGACGAGGGTGGGCGCGGTGATCCGGGACAGGTCGGCGCGTACGTCGTAGGCGGCGAGGGCGTCGCAGAGGGTCGCGTACGCCTCCGGGTCGGCGGCGCGCAGGTCGTCCAGGAGGGCGCCGACGGCGGGGTCGCCGGCGAACTCCGGGGTGAACCAGCGGGTGGCCGCGGTGTCGGCGACGGGTCCCGTGCCCTTCGCCCTGACCAGGGCCGCGCGTTCCCGCCAGCCGTCCGGGTCGCCGAAGTCGGCGGAGGAGCACACGATCGCGAGCGCGGCGACCCGTTCGGGGTGGTGGATCGCGAGCCAGGTCCCCACGGCCCCGCCGAGGGAGACGCCGGCGTAGGCGAAGCGGTCGGCGCCGAGCGCGTCGGCGAGGGCCAGCACCGAGCGGGCCAGGTCCTCGACCGTGCCGCCCTCCGGGAGCAGCGCGGCGGGGCTGCCGCCGTGGCCGGGCAGGTCCCAGCGGATGACGCGGTGCCCGCGGGCGAGGGCGGGGACCTGCGGGTCCCACACGGCGAGCGAGGTGCCCAGGCTCGGCCCGAGGATCAGCGGCGGCAGGCCCGGCGCGCCGTCCACCCGGTGGTGCGGCAGTCGGGGCTCCACGGCCTCGTGCGGCGTGCTCATGCGGGCTCCTCGCGGATGGTGCTGACGGGTGCGTACGGCGGTGTCACGGCGCCCATTCAGGGCCCGGCGGCCGGGCGGGCGCCCGCCCGGGCCCGAAGTCCCCCGGACATGGCGTACCCCGATCGGCCCGGGTCGCGGAAGGGGGCGGGGGCGGTCACGAGGACGTCCCCGGGGCGGGACGGCGCAGGGCGCGGTCGACGAGAGCGCCGGCCGACCCCGTGTAGCGGGTGGGGTCGGTGAGCTCCCGGAGGCGTCCCTCGGGGAGGAGGCCGCCGAGGGCCGGCTCCTGCGCCAGGGCGTCGTCGAGGGCGATCCCCTCCTCGGCGACGCGTCTGGAGGCCCGTGCGAGGGCGGACTTGGCCTCGCCGCGGCCCATGAGAGCGGTCAGGGCCGCGGCGAGACGTTCGGTGACCACCAGACCGCCCGTCGTGCCGAGGGTCTCGCGCATGCGGTGCGGGTGGACGCGCAGGCCCGCGGCGAGTCCGGCGGCGTCACGGGCGGCGCCGCCGACGAGGCGCAACGCCTCGCGCAGGGGCTGCCATTCGGCGTGCCAGGCGCCGGCCGGGCGTTCGTCCTCCGCGGCCAGGGAGCCGTACAGCACGGCGGCGAGCGCCGGCACCTGGCGGGCCGTGGCGGCGATGAGCGTGGCGCGGACGGGGTTGGCCTTGTGGGGCATGGCCGAGGAACCGCCGCCGGCGCCCTCGGTGACCTCGCCGACCTCGGTGCGCGACAGCACCAGTACGTCGGCGGCGACCTTGCCCAGCGCGCCCGCCGCGAAGGCGAGTGCCCCGGCGAGGTCGGCGATGGGCGTCCGCAGGGTGTGCCAGGGGAGAACGGGTTCCGCCAGCCCGGTCTCGGCGGCGTAGGCGGCGAGGAGCCGCGGAGCGGCGGCGGCGTTCGCGCCGGGGGCGGTGCCGTCCGCCTCGGCGAAGGCGCCGAAGGCGGCGAGCGTGCCCGCGGCACCGCCGAGTTGCACGGGCAGGTCGCCGCGGACGGCAGTCAGCCGGTCGTACGCGTCCAGGACCAGGGAGCGCCAGCCGGCCGCCTTGAGTCCGAAGGTGGTGGGGACGGCGTGCTGCGTCAGCGTGCGTCCGGCCATCGGGGTGTCGCGGTGCTCCGTCGCGAGCCGTCCGAACGCCCCGGCCGCGGCGGCGAGGTCGTCCAGGACAGGGCCCAGCGCGCGGGACGCGACGAGCATCGCCGCGGTGTCCAGGATGTCCTGGCTGGTGGCGCCGCGGTGCACATAGCCGGCGGCGTTCGCGTCCCGCTCCCCCACCGCCTCGGTCAGGTCGGCGACCAGCGGGATCACCGGGTTGCCGCCGGCCCGGGCGCGCAGCGCGAGGTCGCGCGGGTCGAACCGGCCGGGCTCGGCCGCGGCGGCGGTCACCGCGGCCGCCGCGGACACCGGCGCGAGACCCAGCGCGGCCTGCACCCGGGTCAGTGCGGCCTCCGCGTCGAGCATGCCCCGTACGAAGGCCGCGTCCCCGGTCGCCTCCTCGGCGGCCGACCCGGCCCGGACCGGGGAGAGCAGGCCGACGTCCGCGGCGGGGTCAGTCGAAGGCAAGGAAGACCGTCTCCTCATGCACTCCGTCGTACTGGAGCCGGACGTCGAAGCGGTGGACGCGCCCGCCCTCCGGAGTGGCGATCAGGGTGGCACGCCGCTGCGGCTCCAGGGAGCCGAGCAGCGGGTCCCCCTCGGCGTCGCGGAGGTAGACCCGGGTGTGCAGGTGGTGGAGGAGACCGCGGGCGAAGACGATCAGCGACAGGTACGGGACGCCGCCGGGCGGGAACGTGCGGATCACGTAGTGTCCGTCCGCGTCGGTGGCGACGCGCCCGAAGCCGGTGAAGACCAGTCCGTCGCGCCCGAGGACCGCCCCGGTGACCTGGTCGCGGCGCAGCGAACCGGGGGCGCCGTGCCGGGAGCCGTCGGGGGCGGGCTGCCAGACCTCGATGAGCGCGTCGGGGACGGGCTGCCCCGCGCCGTCGTAGACCCAGCCGTGGACGGTGACGGTGTCCGGGTGCCCGGCGGGGGCGAGGTCGCCGCCCTGGGGGAACGGCAGCGCGTAGCCGTAGAAGGGGCCCACGGTCTGCGAGGGCGTGGGGGCGGGTGCCTCGCCGCTCATCGGCCCTCCTCGATCCAGGTGGCGGCCGGGCCGTCCAGGACGATGTCCCAGCGGTAGCCGAGCGACCATTCGGGGGTGGACAGGTCGTGGTCGTACGTCGCGACCAGCCGCTGCCGGGCCGAGTCGTCCGTGACGGACTGCAGGATCGGGTCGTACGCGAAGAGCGGGTCCCCGGGGAAGTACATCTGGGTGACCAGGCGCTGGGTGAACGCCGGGCCGAAGAGCGAGAAGTGGATGTGCGCCGGGCGCCAGGCACCCAGGTGGTTGCGCCAGGGGTAGGCGCCGGGCTTGATGGTGACGAACGCGTAGGTGCCGTCGTCCCCGGTCAGGGTGCGGCCGACACCCGTGAAGTTCGGGTCCAGCGGGGCGGGATGGTCGTCCCGCTGGTGCGCGTAGCGACCGGAGGCGTTGGCCTGCCAGATCTCGACGAGCTGGCCGCGCACGGGCCGGCCCGCGCGGTCCAGGACGCGCCCGGTGACCTTGATGCGCTCGCCCAGCGGCTCGGCCTGGTGCTGCCGCGTCAGGTCGTGGTCGAGGGCGGTGACGTCGGTGACGCCGAAGACCGGGCCCGAGAGCTCCACGGCCTCGGGGTCGCCGGCGGCCGGCCCCGCCGCCACCAACGGGCGCTTGGGATGGCGCAGGACGCTGCTCCGGTAGGGGGCGTAGCCGCGGTCGGGGTGGTCCTCGGCGGCGCCGCCGTCGGCACGTCGCTTGGCATAGGCCGCGCGCTCGTCGGCGATCTCGGCGGAGATCTCGCCCTGGGTGAGGGGGCTGCTCATGCGGAGGGCTCCTACCTTTCCAGGACGAGGGCGAGACCCTGCCCGACGCCGATGCACAGGGCGGCGAGGCCGGTGCCCGAACCCGCGGCCGCGAGCTGGTGGGCGACGGCGCCGGCGATGCGGGCGCCGGAGGCACCGAGCGGGTGGCCGACGGCGATGGCGCCGCCGCGCGGGTTGACGATCGAGGGGTCGAGCTCGGGCCATCCGGCGAGGCAGCCGAGCACCTGCGAGGCGAAGGCCTCGTTGAGCTCGACGGTGCTGAGGTCGCCGAAGCCCTTGCCGGCCTTGGCCAGCGCCTTGCGGACGGCCTCGACGGGGGCGAGGCCGAAGTAGTCGGGCTCGATGCCGGTGACCGCCGAGGCGCGGATGCGCGCGAGCGGCTCGCGGCCGGTGGCCTTCAGGCCCTCCTCGTCGACGACGAGCAGCGCGGCTGCCCCGTCGTTGAGGGGCGAGGAGTTGCCCGCGGTGACGGTGCCGCCGTCCTTGCGGAAGGCGGGCTTGAGGCGGGCGAGCGCCTCCATGGAGGTGGTGTCGCGGATCGTCTCGTCGCGCGGCAGGTCCACGCCGTCGACCGGGACGACCTCGGCCTCGTACAGGCCGTCCTTCCAGGCGCGGGCCGCCTTCTCGTGGCTGGCGACGGCGAAGGCGTCCTGCTGCTCCCTGGTGATGCCGTGCCGGTCGGCGATGAGCTCCGCGCTCTCGCCGAGCGGGATGGTCCACCGCGGGTCCATCCTCGGGTTGACCATGCGCCAGCCGAGGGTGGTGGAGTACAGCTCCTGGTGGCCCGCGGGGAAGGCGCGTTCGGGCTTGGGCAGCACCCAGGGGGCCCGGCTCATGGACTCCACACCGCCGGCGATGGCGACGGAGACGTCGCCGACGGCCACGGCGCGGGCGGCCTGGATCACGGCCTCCATGCCGGAGCCGCAGAGCCGGTTGACCGTGGTGCCGGGCACGGTGACGGGCAGCCCGGCAAGCAGTGCGGCCATCCTGGCGACGTTGCGGTTGTCCTCGCCCGCCGCGTTGGCGTCACCGAAGAAGACGTCGTCGATCCGGGCCGGGTCGAGCTCGGGCGTACGGGCCACCAGCGAGGCCACGACGTGCGCCGCGAGGTCGTCGGGACGCACTCCTGACAGGGCGCCGCCGTACTTGCCGACCGGGGTACGGACGGCGTCGACGACGTACACCTCACGCAGCTGCCCGCTCATCGGGCGCTCCCTTCTGCGGCGACGGCGACGTGCACCGGGGCCGCGGTCTTGTCCAGGATCTCCTGCGTGGTGACGCCGGGGGCGGTCTCCACGAGGACGAGTCCCCCGTCGGTGACGTCGAGGACGCCCAGGTCGGTGATGATCCGGTCCACGCAGGCCCGGCCGGTGAGCGGCAGCGCGCACTCCTGGAGGATCTTGGGGCTGCCGTCCTTGGCGGTGTGGGTCATGGTGACGATGACCCGCCGGGCGCCGTGCACCAGGTCCATCGCGCCGCCGATGCCGGTGACGAGCTTGCCGGGGACGGCCCAGTTCGCCAGGTCGCCGCGGGCGGAGACCTGCATGGCACCGAGCACGGCGGTGTCGATGTGACCACCGCGGATCATCCCGAAGGACAGCGCGGAGTCGAAGAAGGCCGCGCCGGGCAGGACGGTGACGGTCTCCTTGCCCGCGTTGATCAGGTCGGGGTCGACCTCGTCCTCGTCGGGGAAGGGGCCCGTGCCGAGGATGCCGTTCTCGGACTCCAGGATGACCTCGACGCCCTCGGGGAGGTGGTTGGGGATCAGCGTCGGCAGGCCGATGCCGAGGTTGACGTATTCGCCGTCGCGCAGTTCCCGGGCCGCGCGGGCGGCCATCTCGTCGCGTGTCCAGGCCATCAGGCCCGCACCTCCCTGGCCGTGACCGTACGGAATTCGATCTTCTTGTCGGCGGCCTGCTCCGGGGTGAGCGCCACCACGCGCTGGACGAAGATGCCGGGCAGGTGCACCTGGTCGGGGTCGATCGCGCCGGGCTCGACGAGTTCCTCGACCTCGGCGACGGTGATCCGGCCGGCCATCGCGGCGAGCGGGTTGAAGTTGCGGGAGGCCTTGTTGAAGACCAGGTTGCCGTGGCGGTCGCCCTTGGCGGCGCGGACGAGCGCGAAGTCGGTGGTGATGCCGCGCTCCAGGACGTACTCGACGCCGTCGAACGCGCGCACCTCCTTCGGCTCGGAGGCCAGTGCCACGCCTCCGTCCCCGTCGTAGCGCCAGGGCAGGCCGCCCTCGGCGACCTGGGTGCCGACGCCGGCCGGGGTGTAGAAGGCGGGGATGCCGCAGCCGCCGGCGCGCAGGCGCTCGGCCAGGGTGCCCTGCGGGATCAGTTCGAGTTCCAGCTCGCCGGCCAGGTACTGGCGGGCGAACTCCTTGTTGGCCCCGATGTAGCTGCCGGTGACACGGGCGATGCGGCGCGCGGCGAGCAGGACCGCGAGGCCCGAGTCGAGGGCGCCGCAGTTGTTGGAGACGACGGCGAGACCGCTGACCCCGGCTTCGTAGAGGGCCTGGACCAGCGTGTTCGGCACGCCGCTCAGGCCGAAGCCGCCGACCGCCAGCGACGCGCCGTCCTGGACGTCCGCTACGGCCTCAGCGGCCGAGGCGACCACCTTGTCCATCCTGCGCCCACCTTCTTGTTCGTCCAGTGAACTTAAGTTCACAATTGCTTGTGCCCGAGTGTGATCCTCGGGCGCCCGCTCTGTCAACGTTCCGGGGCGGTACGGTTTCGACGACGTTTCGCCACGCTGGAGTGCTGATGACACCGCTGACCACCGCGACCACTCCCCCGCCGCAGGAGGCCGTCGGCCCCCTCGTCCGGGGACTGGCGGTGCTGCGCGAGCTGGCCGCGGCCGACGGCCGGCGCTCGGTCGGCGACCTCGTGCGGGCCACCGGCCTGGCGCGGTCCACGGTGGACCGGGTGGTCAGCACGCTCGTCCGCACCGGGTACCTGCGGGTCGAGGGCCGGGACGCCGTCCTCGCCCCCCGGCTGATGGAACTCGGCAACGCCTACCTCGCCGCCAGCCGCTTCCCCGACCTGCTGGGTCCGCTCGCCGACGCCCTGGCCGACGGCCTGGACGAGTCCGTGTCCATCGCCGTGCCGGACGGCGACGGGGTCCGCTTCGTCCACCAGGCGACCCGGCGCCGCGCGATGTCCCTGACCTTCCGCATCGGCGACCAGTTGCCGGCCGAGCGCGGCGCCCCCGGGGCGCTCTTCGCCGGCGACTGGGACGACGCCGGATGGGAACGGTGGCGCCACCGCCGCGCGGCGGACCCGCTGGACACCGGCTTCCCCGCACTGCCCCGCGGACACGGCGACGCCGCCGCCTCCTTCCCGGAGCGGGTCGCCGCCGCGCGCACCCACGGCTGGTCGGCGGACGACCAGCTGATCGAACCGGGACTGATCGCCGTCGCCGTGCCCGTACGGGACAGCGCCGGGCAGCCGGTGTGCGCGGTGAGCGTGGTCAGCCACACCAGCAGGCACAGCGCCGAGTCGCTGCGCGAGGCCGTGCTGCCCCGGCTGCGGGAGACGGTCGCGGCCATGGAGGACGCCCTCTCAC
>NZ_JARAVO010000119.1:0-26931 GCF_033792805.1 Streptomyces sp. PA03-1a | reverse complement strand
AAACTAAGCGTTTTCGTCGGAAGCTCACAATGCGTATAACCTCCGACGCATGTGCGAGGGTCAGGAGTTGGTAACCCTGCCGCCCCGGGGCGGCAGGGTTACCAACTCCTGACCCTCGCACATGCGTCGGAGGCGGCCACGACGGGGCATACCGACATCGAGTGCGCACAAGCGGCTCATCCCCCCACACGCACACAGGTCACGTCGCGTCACGCGGCAGAGGAGGCCTGCCCCATGACCGGTCCCATCACGCCCCGGCTCACCCCGATCCCCGTCGACGGCATGACGCCGTGCGGCCGTGTCGCGACCGGCGCGACGCAGCCGTGCGGGGAGCCCGCACGGTGGCACATCCAATGGCTCCCCGGGCACGGCTCGTTCGCGTGCCCGGGCCACATGGCGGAGGCGCGGCGGCTGTTCGCCTACGTCGACCGCCACCAGGTCGGCCCGGACTGCAACATGCCCGGTGCGCTGTGGTCGGCGGGGCGGTGCGCCGTGCCCCGGGACCAGGCCCGGGCGGCGTGAGCCCAAGGGTCTGCGGGCTCAGCCCGAGAAGGCGTCGAGGATGCGCGCGGCGGCCAGGGTGGGCGTCAGCGTGCCCTCCCGGACCTGCCGTTCGATCTCCGGGGTCAGCCTGCGCACCTCGGGGTGGCCCCGCAGGCGGCCCAGCAGTTCCTCGCGGACCATGCTCCAGGCCCACTCCATCTGCTGGTCGCGCCGCTTGGCGGCCAGCCGGCCCGTGGACTCCAGCAGCGTGCGGTGCTGCTCCAGCCGCTCCCACAGGGTGTCGAGGCCGGTGCCCTCGCGGGCGCTGCAGGTCAGCACGGGCGGGGTCCAGCCGGCGTCCACCGGGGTCATCATCCGCAGGGCGCCGGACAGTTCACGCGCGGCGGCGCGGGCGTCGCGCTCGTGCGGGCCGTCGGCCTTGTTGACGGTGATGACGTCGGCGAGTTCCAGCACGCCCTTCTTGATGCCCTGGAGCTGGTCACCGGTCCGGGCCAGCGTCAGCAGCAGGAAGGTGTCGACCATGCCCGCGACCGCGGTCTCGGACTGTCCGACACCCACGGTCTCCACGAGCACCACGTCGTAGCCGGCCGCCTCCACCACGACCATGGACTCCCGGGTCGCCTTGGCCACGCCGCCGAGCGTCCCGGCCGAGGGCGAGGGCCGCACGAAGGCCGAACGGTCCACCGCGAGCCGTTCCATCCGGGTCTTGTCGCCCAGGATGGAGCCGCCGGTCAGCGTGGACGACGGGTCGACGGCGAGCACCGCGACCCGGTGGCCGAGCCCGGTGAGCAGGGTGCCGAAGGCGTCGATGAAGGTGGACTTGCCCACCCCCGGCACCCCGCTGACGCCGATCCTGCGGGCGTTGCCCGCGTGCGGCAGCAGCTCGGTCAGGAGCCGCTGGGCGAGCTCCCGGTGGTCGGGCCGCGACGACTCCACCAGGGTGATGCCGCGGGCGATCCAGGCCCGGGAGCCGTCCAGCACGCCTTTGACGTACGCGTCCAGGTCGATGGGGGGAGGCATGGGCTCACAGTTCGTGGCCGAGCGCGGCGGCCAGCCGCGTGACCAGGTCGTACGCCGAGTCGGGGATGACGGTGCCGGGCGGGAAGACCGCGGCCGCGCCCATGCCGAGCAGTTCGGGGACGTCCTGCGGCGGGATGACGCCGCCGACCACGATCATGATGTCCTCCCGGCCCTCGGCCGCCAGTTCCTCGCGCAGCGCGGGCACCAGCGTGAGGTGGCCGGCCGCGAGCGAGGAGACACCGACGATGTGCACGTCGGCCTCCACCGCCTGCCGGGCGACCTCGGCTGGGGTCTGGAAGAGCGGCCCGACGTCCACCGTGAAGCCGAGGTCGGCGAAGGCGGTGGCGATCACCTTCTGCCCGCGGTCGTGACCGTCCTGGCCCATCTTGGCGACGAGGATGCGCGGACGGCGGCCCTCCGCCTCCTCGAAGCGGTCGACCAGCGCGCGGGTGCGGTCCACGGACGGCGACTCCCCTGCCTCGTTCCGGTACACACCCGAGATCGTACGGATCTGCCCGGCGTGCCGGCCGTACACCTTCTCCAGGGCGTCGGAGATCTCGCCCACGGTGGCCTTGGCGCGGGCCGCGTCCACCGCGAGCGCCAGCAGGTTGCCCTCCAGACCCTGACCCGCGCCGCGCTCGGCGGCGGTGGTCAGCGCGGCGAGCGCGTCCTGGCAGACGGCCTCGTCGCGCTCCTCGCGCAGCCGGCGCAGCTTGGCGATCTGCTGCGCGCGCACGGAGGAGTTGTCGACCTTGAGGACCTCGATCTTCTCGTCGCTGTCCACCCGGTACTTGTTGACGCCGATGACGGGCTGCCGGCCGGAGTCGATGCGCGCCTGGGTGCGGGCCGCGGCCTCCTCGACGCGCATCTTGGGGATGCCCGCGTCGATGGCCTGCGCCATACCGCCGGCGGCCTCGACCTCCTGGATGTGCTGCCACGCGCGCCGCGCCAGGTCGTACGTCAGCTTCTCCACGTACGCGGAGCCGCCCCAGGGGTCGATGACCCGGTTGGTGCCCGACTCCTGCTGCAGCAGCAGCTGGGTGTTGCGGGCGATGCGCGCGGAGAAGTCCGTGGGCAGCGCCAGCGCCTCGTCGAGGGCGTTGGTGTGCAGCGACTGGGTGTGGCCCTGGGTGGCGGCCATCGCCTCCACGCAGGTGCGCGTGACGTTGTTGAAGACGTCCTGCGCCGTCAGCGACCAGCCGGAGGTCTGCGAATGGGTGCGTAGCGAAAGGGACTTCACGTTCGCCGGCTCGAACTGCCTGACCAGCTTGGCCCACAGCAGTCGGGCCGCGCGCAGCTTGGCGACCTCCATGAAGAAGTTCATGCCGATCGCCCAGAAGAACGACAGCCGCGGCGCGAAGGCGTCGACGTCCAGGCCCGCGCCGAGCCCGGCGCGCAGGTACTCCACGCCGTCGGCGAGGGTGTAGGCGAGCTCCAGGTCGGCCGTGGCCCCGGCCTCCTGGATGTGGTAGCCGGAGATGGAGATCGAGTTGTAGCGCGGCATCTTCTGCGAGGTGTACGCGAAGATGTCGGAGATGATCCGCATCGAGGGCTTCGGCGGGTAGATGTAGGTGTTGCGGACCATGAACTCCTTGAGGATGTCGTTCTGGATGGTCCCCGCCAGCTTCTCGGGCGGTACGCCCTGCTCCTCCGCGGCCACGATGTAGAGCGCCAGCACCGGCAGCACGGCGCCGTTCATCGTCATCGACACGGTCATCCGGTCCAGCGGAATGCCGTCGAAGAGCTGCCGCATGTCGTAGATCGAGTCGATGGCGACGCCCGCCATGCCGACGTCGCCGGTGACGCGCGGGTGGTCGCTGTCGTAGCCGCGGTGGGTGGGCAGGTCGAAGGCGACCGACAGGCCCTTCTGGCCGGCGGCGAGGTTGCGCCGGTAGAAGGCGTTGGACTCCTCGGCGGTGGAGAAGCCCGCGTACTGCCGGATCGTCCAGGGCTGGTTGACGTACATCGTCGGGTACGGGCCGCGCAGGTACGGCGCGATGCCCGGGTAGGTGCCCAGGAAGTCCAGGCCCTCCAGGTCGCGACCGGTGTAGAGCGGCTGGACGCCGATGCCCTCGGGCGTCTCCCACACCAGGTCCTCGGCGCCGCGGCCGGTGGTCTCCTTGACCGCGGCGCGCCACTGCTCCTCGGTGGCGCCGTTCCCGGCGCCCGGTCCCAGCTCGATCTCCGAGAAGTCCGGGATCCGCATCACGCCACTCCCATCCGGTCGAGTACGGAGGTCAGGACGGCGACCGCGTCGCCGCCCGCGAAGACGAAGCCGTCGACGCCGGCCGCCGTGTAGGCCTGTTCGTGCCCGCCCGGACGCCCGGCCAGGAACACCCGGCCCGCGCCCGCGGCCTTCAGCGCCGCGGCGACGTCCGCGGCACGCTCCTCGTACAGCGCGTCGCTGGAGCACAGGCACGCGATCTGCGCACCACTGCGGGCGAAGGCCTCGGCCACGGTCGCGGCGTCGACCGCCACCGGGTCGTGGACGGGCTCGACGCCGCCGGCCTGGAAGAGGTTGGCGGCGAAGGTGACGCGGCCGGTGTGCGCGGCGGCGGGACCGAGGGCGGCCAGGAAGACCTTCGGGCGGGACCCGGTCGCGGCCAGGTGGGCGTCAGAGCGGGCGCGCAGGTTCTCGTAGGCCTCGTCGCGGCGGACCTTCGGCAGCCCTCCGGAGGGCGCGGCCGGGGCCGGGTCGCGCTCGACGGGTGCCTCGGACAGCAACGGGAACTCGCTGACGCCGGTGATCGGTTCGCGGCGCTTCGCCAGCGCCTGGGCCCGCTTGGCCCAGGTCGCGGCCAGGCGGTCGGCGACCAGGCCGGAGGCGAGGGCGGCGGCCTGTCCGCCGGCGCGCTCCAGCTCCTGGAACCAGGCCCAGGCGGCCCCGGCGAGCTCGTCGGTGAGGCGCTCCACGTACCAGGAGCCGCCGGCGGGGTCGACGACCCGGGCCAGGTGGGACTCCTCCAGGAGGATGGTGGAGGTGTTGCGGGCGATGCGGCGCGCGAAGGCGTCGGGCAGGCCCAGCGCGTGGTCGAACGGCAGCACCGTGACCGAGTCCGCGCCGCCGACACCGGCGCCCAGCGTGGCGACGGTGGTGCGCAGCATGTTCACCCACGGGTCACGGCGGGTCATCATCACCGGCGAGGTGACGACGTGCTGGCGCTGCCCCGCCGCCGCGGTCGCGCCGCACACCTGCGCGACGCGGGCCCACAGCCGGCGCGCCGCGCGCAGCTTGGCGATCGTCAGGAACTGGTCGGCGGTGGCGGCGTAGCGGAACTCCAGCTGACCGCAGGCCGCGTCGACCGGCAGTCCGGCCTCGGTGAGCGCCCGCAGGTAGGCCACACCGGTGGCCAGGGAGGCGCCGAGTTCCTCGGCGGCCGAGCCGCCCGCCTCGTGGTACGGCAGGGCGTCCACGGTCAGCGCGCGCAGCCCCGGGTACTGCTCGTGGGCCCGGCGGGCCAGCCCCGCGGCGGCGGCGGTGTGCGCGGCGAGCGCGTCGGCGTCACCGGTGCGGGCGACGTGGCCGAGGGGGTCGGCGCCGAGGTTGCCGCGCGCGGCCCGACGGGCCACGCCGCGTTCGTCGTACAGCGCGAGCAGCGCCTGCCCGGCGGCCTCGAAGTCCGCACCCGCCTCGAGCACGACCGGGGCGAGGTCGAGGTAGACGCCGTCCAGGGCCGCGCCGAGCGCGGACACCGGGAGCCCGGCGTCGCCGAGCACGAGCCAGAGGGAGGTGACGCCGTTCTCCAGGTCGGCGAGCACCGCCTCGTTCGCGCGGGCCGCGTCGGGCCGGGCGTGGCGCTGGCGCACGTCCCAGCCGCCGAGGACGCCGCCCGCCGGGGCGCCGCCCCGGGTGAAGGGCGCGAAGCCGGGGAGGCCGACGCGGTCGCCGAAGGCGTCGGGCGCGTCGGGCGCGGTGTACAGCGGGCGCGTGGTCAGCCCGTCTTCGAGGGTGGTGGACAGAGCGTCCTCCGCCGCCTGACCCGAGACGTCCTTGCCCGCCTTGCGCAGGACGCCCTCTACGAGGCGCCGCCACTGCTCGTGGGTCGCATCCGGGAATTCGGCGGCCAGAGAAAGCCCGTCATCAGGCAGGACCGTCATGCTCAGAGGTTAGTGCCCGTGAGCAGGTGAGCAGCAGGGGGCACACCTGTGACCTAGCCCATTCCCGTGCGCCCTTGATCCGTTCGGACGCGATGCCCTATTCGACGCCCTGTTCGACCGCGCTGTTCGCGAGGTGCCCGGACGCCCCGGCGCGGGCGGCGGCCGTGGCCTGCGTGAGGTCGGCCACCTGGCGGCGCAGCTCACGGACCTCCCGCAGCAGCTCCTCCGTGACCTCCTGGACCCGCCGGTTCTCCTCCTCGTCCTCCTGGAAGCGGGCCAGGAACCAGGCGGCGATGTTGGCGGTGACCACACCGAGCAGGGCGATGCCCGAGAGCATCAGCCCGACGGCGATCAGCCGGCCGACGCCGGTGGTGGGGGCGTGGTCCCCGTAGCCCACGGTCGTCATCGTGGTGAAGGACCACCACAGGGCGTCGCCGATGGTGCGGATGTTGCCGTGCGGGGAGTTGCGCTCGACCTCGAGGACGGCGACCGATCCGAACGCCAGCAGCCCGAGCACGGCACCGACGACGTACGTCGTCAGGCGCACCTGAGCCGCCATCCGCACCCGCTGGCCGACCAGGAAGAGCGCGGAGACCAGCCGCAGCAGGCGCAGCGGCTGGAGCAGCGGGAGGACGACCACCGCCAGGCTGAGCGGCTGGCGCTTGACGAACTCCCAGCGACGCTCGCTCAGCCCCAGCCGGACCACGTAGTCGGCGGCGAACAGGGCCCAGACCGTGCGCTCCGTCCAGTGCGCGGTGGTGATGAGCGAGGGGTCGGCGGCCGGCACCAGGATCGGCAGGGCGTAGGCGGCGCCGAACACCACGGCCAGGGCGAGCAGCGGCGCCCTGGTCTGCTGCTCCCAGCGTTCGAGACGGTTCATGGGCTCAGTGTGCACGCTCTCCCCGCACGCCCTCAGCGGCACGGCAGGCCAGGTCACGGCGCCGCCGACCGTGGCCCGGTTGGGGCAGGTTTCCCGAACGGTTCGCGTACTGGCCCCCACTTGTTCGGACAAGTTGAGGAAGCTGACGGCTCCACACATCGACGGCCCATCGCATCTTCCGGGAGACAGGCCCTTCATGAACGCCCTTGACCGCAGAAGGTTCATGCAACTGGCGGGCGGTACGGCCGCCCTGACCGCGCTGTCCACCAGCATCGCCCGCGCGGCGGAGATACCCGCGCACAGGACCACCGGTTCCCTCAAGGACGTCGAGCACATCGTGGTCCTGATGCAGGAGAACCGCTCCTTCGACCACTACCTCGGCACCTTGCGCGGCGTCAGGGGGTTCGGGGACCCGCACCCCGTGACGCTGCCGAGCGGCAAGCCGGTCTGGCACCAGTCGGACGGCACGAAGGAGGTGCTGCCCTTCCACCCGGACGCCGACGACCTCGGTCTGGCCTTCCTTGAGGACCTGCCGCACGGGTGGAAGGACACCCAGGCCGCCTTCAACAAGGGCCGGTACGACCAGTGGATCCCGGCCAAGTCCGCCACGACGATGGCGCACCTGACCCGTGAGGACATCCCGTTCCACCACGCGCTCGCCGACGCCTTCACCATCTGCGACGCCTACCACTGCTCCTTCATGGGATCCACCGACCCCAACCGCTACTACCTGTGGACGGGCCACACCGGCAACGACGGCAAGGGCGGCGGCCCGGTCCTCGGCAACGACGAACTGGGCTACTCCTGGACGACCTATCCCGAGCGGCTGGAGAAGGCCGGGGTCTCCTGGAAGATCTACCAGGACGTCGGCGACGGCCTGGACGCCGCCGGCGGCTGGGGCTGGATCGAGGACGCCTACCGCGGCAACTACGGCGACAACTCGCTGCTGTACTTCGACCAGTACCGCAACGCCAAGCCCGGCGACCCGCTGTACGACAAGGCCCGCACCGGCACCGACGCCCGCAAGGGCGAGGGCTTCTTCGACCTCCTGCGCGCCGACGTCAAGGCAGGGAAGCTGCCGGAGGTCTCCTGGGTCGTGGCCCCCGAGGCCTTCACCGAGCACCCCAACTGGCCCGCCAACTACGGCGCCTGGTACATCTCGCAGGTCCTCGACGCGCTCACCTCCGACCCGGAGGTGTGGAGCAGGACCGCGCTGTTCATCACCTACGACGAGAACGACGGGTTCTTCGACCACGTCGTGCCGCCGTTCCCGGCCGGCTCGTCCGCACAGGGCGCGTCCACCGTCGACGTCACCCGCGACGTGTACGCCGGCGACAGCGGGCACCCGGCGGGTCCGTACGGGCTGGGTCAGCGCGTCCCGATGTTCGTCGTCTCCCCCTGGAGCAAGGGCGGCTACGTCTGCTCGCAGACCTTCGACCACACCTCCATCATCCGGTTCATGGAGCGCCGCTTCGGCGTGACCGAGCCCAACATCTCCCCCTGGCGCCGCGCCGTCTGCGGCGATCTGACGACGGCCTTCGACTTCCGGCACAAGGACAGCCGCACCCCGCGGCTGCCCGACACCGACGGCTACCTCCCGCCGGACGGCGACCGTCACCCCGACTACTCCCCGGTCCCTCCCGCGAAGGGCTCGCTGCCCCGTCAGGAGCGCGGTCTGCGCCCCGCACGGCCCGTCCCGTACGACCTCGCCGCCGACGGCGCGGTCAGCGCCGCGGGCTCGCTGCGGATCGAGTTCGCCTCCCACGGCGAGGCCGGCGCCGGTTTCCTGGTCACCTCCACGACGGACGCCTCCGGTCCGTGGACGTACACCGTCGGGTCGGGGCACTCGCTCACCGGCGCCTGGAACGTCGCCGCGGGCGCCCACGGCGACTACGACCTCACCGTGCACGGCCCCAACGGCTTCCTGCGCCGGTTCGCCGGCCGGGCCGCGGCGGCGGGTGCCGAGGTCGGCGCCCGCCACGACGGCGGGAGCGGCGCCGTGCGCCTGGTCCTGACCAACCAGGGCCACTCGACGGTCACACTCACGGTCAAGGACGGCTACGGCGAGCACAAGCCGGCGTCCCACCGGCTGCGTCCGGGCGCCCGTGTCGTGCACGTGGCCGAGACGCACCGCAGCCACGGCTGGTACGACCTGTCGGTGACCTCCGACCACGACGGCACCTTCCGGCGCCGGCTGGCCGGCCACGTCGAGACGGGCCGGGAGAGCACCAGCGACCCGGCGATCGGCGGCTGACCGTCCCGCACGGTACGAGGGCGCGCGCCCGCTACATCGGCTCGACGTAGCGGGCGCGCCACTCCGGGCGGGGGTCGGCGCCCGGGCTCGTCCAGTACTCCCGTCCGGCGACGATCCGCCCGTCGCGGACGGTCCAGAACGACGCCGCGTGGAAGAGCCCGAGGTCCACGTGCGGCACCTCGACCTCCGAGACGGCCTGGTCGCCGTCGCCCACGACCCGCAGGACGCGGATCGACCAGCCTTCCGGGTACTCGCTGTTGACGGCGAGGAAGTTGGCCCTGCCGACGATGCGCTCGCCGCTCACGGGCCACTCCACCACGGCGTCCTCGGCGATCAGTTCACCGGCACCGGCCCAGTCGCGCGCCTGGATCCGCTGCCACAGCTCTTCGACGACCTTCGCAGACTCCACGCTCACAGCATGCCCGAAGGAGCGCCGCCGGGACCCCGGTACGGCAGGGTCTGCCGATAGACGACGCTGGTCGTCGCGCTCCCGAACTGCGCCAGCTCGTCCATGACTTCCTCCAGGTGGCCCATGGACGCGGCGGCGACCTTCAGCACGTAGCACTCCTCCCCGGTGGTGCGCAGGCACTCCAGGATCTCCGCACGCTCCGCGAGCAGCCGGTGCAGGGGCTCGTGCCGGCTGCCGGGGTACTTCAGGCGGACGACCGCGAGGACCGGGTAGCCGGCCTTGCCGAGGTCGACCTCCGCGCGGTAGCCCGTGATGACGCCCAGGCTCTCCAGCCGGCGGACCCGCTCGGTGGTCGCGGAGGCGCTGAGGCTCACCCGGCGGGCCAGTTCGGTGAAGGGCACCCGGCCGTCGCGCTGCAGCTCGGTGAGGATCGTCCAGTCGGTCGCGTCGAGATTCTCGGCCATGCGGCGAAGATACCGGCGGATCCACGGCCGGGCGTCGCCCACACCGCGAGGAATGCCTTCCAGGCGGGACCTCCGGCTGGATAGCCTGACGGAGTGCGAATCGGTGTGAACGTCCCCAATTTCGGGCCCGGAACCGACCCCGGCGTGCTGCGCGACTGGGCGCGGACGGTGGAGGGTCTCGGCTTCGACCTGCTGATGGTCTCCGACCACGTCGTGGTGACGCCGGACGTGGCGGAGCAGTACCCGGCACCCTTCTACGAGCCCTTCACCACCCTGTCCTGGCTCGCGGGCGTCACCGACAAGATCCGGCTGGGGACGACGGTGCTGATCCTGCCGTACCGGCATCCGCTGCTGACCGCCCGGATGGCCGCGAACCTCAACGCGCTCAGCGGCGGGCGGCTGGTGCTCGGCGTGGGCGTCGGCTGGGCGCGGCAGGAGTTCGCGGCGCTCGGCGTCCCCCACGAGCGGCGCGGCGCGCTGACGGACGAGTACCTGGCGGCACTGCGCGAGGCCTGGAAGGACGAGGCGGACTACGCCGGCGGCCCCGTGCCGCTCTGGATCGGGGGCAACAGCACGGCGGGACGACGGCGGGCGGTCCGCGTCGGCGACGCGTGGCATCCGCTGCGGTTCACCCTGCCCTGGCTGCGCGAGGCCGTCGGCGACCTCGCCTCTCAGGCCCGCGAGCAGGGACGGCCCGTACCCGCACTCGCGCCGCGCATCGCGCTGCGGCTCACGCCGGGACCGGTGACCGGGCCGGACCGGCTCGCCGGCGAGGGCACCCTCGACCAGATCACCGCCGACCTCGACGGACTGCGGGCGCTCGGCGCGGACACCGTCGTCCTGGACCCCTTCAACGGCGACCCCCACGAGATCCTGCGCCCGCAGACGGCGTGGCAGGCGCTCGCGGCCGTCGCCGCCCACCGCTCACGAACGGAGTGACGATGACCGACGAGATGACGACCCGGCTGCTGCGCCGGGCGGTCGAACTGGCCGCGGAGGCCCGTGCGTCCGGCAACCCGCCCTTCGGCTCGCTGCTGGCGGGGCCGGACGGCGCCGTGCTCGCCGAGGACCGCAACAGCAGCCTGAGCGACGACGACATCACCGCCCACCCCGAGCTGAAGCTGGCGCGGTGGGCGGCCCGGGAGCTCGATCCGGCCACCGCGGCCGCCACCACCCTGTACACCAGCTGCCAGCCCTGCGGGATGTGCGCGGGCGCCATCGAGCGCTCGGGCCTGGGCCGGGTCGTCTACGCCCTGTCCACCGACCAGCTCACCGGGCTCAAGTCGCCCGCCGCCAAGGCCGGTTTCCCGCACGTGCCGCAGGACGGCCCGGCCCTGTACGACGAGGCCCGGGTCCCGGTCGAGGGCTACTACTGATCCCGCCGGCCCCCGCCCCGCGGCCTCACTCCTGCTTCTCGCCCGAGGCGAAGCGGGAGATGATCAGGGCGACGATGATGATGGCCCCGTTGAGGAACTGGTTCCACAGCGGGGGCACGCCCGCCAGGGTCATCACGTTCACGACCAGCTGCAGGGTGAGGACACCGGTCAGCGCCCCGAAGAGCGTGCCGCGGCCGCCGTTGAGGCTGACCCCGCCGATGACGGTCGCGGCGAAGACCTGGAAGATCCAGCCGCTGCCCTGGTCAGCGGAGATCGAGCCGTAGTGCCCGCTGTAGAGCACGCCCGCGAAGGCCGCGAGCACGCCGCCCACGATGAGCACCACCCAGGTGATCCGGTCCACCCGGATGCCCGCGGTGCGCGCGGCCTCGGGGTTGCCGCCGATCGCGTACAGCGCCCGGCCGTGCCGCAGCCAGGCGAGCGCGCAGCCGCCGACCGCGAAGAGCAGGGCGCAGACCCAGATCGCGGCGGGCACCCCGGCCCAGGAGGCGTGGCCGAGGTAGGTGAAGGAACCGGGGAGCTCCACGATGGAACGGCCCTCGGAGATGGCGATCTGCAGCCCGCGCAGCATGGTGAGCGCGCCGAGGGTGACGATGAAGCCGTTCAGCCGCAGCTTGAGGATGAAGAAGCCGTTGACGGCACCGATGACCGCGCCGACCAGCAGGCACACCGGTATCGCCGTCCAGACCGGCAGCAGTTCCAGTCCGTTGAAGCGGCCGCCCGCCGAGGGCAGGACGAGCCAGACGGCGATGACCGGCGCGACGCCGATGGTGGACTCCAGCGACAGGTCCATCCGGCCCGCGATGAGGATCAGCGCCTGGGCCAGCACGAGCAGGCTGAGCTCGGTGGACTGCTGGGCGACCCCGATGAGGTTGTCGGAGGTGAGGAACGCCGGCGAGACGATGAAGCCGATGACGCCCAGCACCAGGATGGCGGGGACGAGGGACAGTTCGCGGAAGCGGGCGAGCCCGCCCGGTACGCGGCGCGGCGTCCCGGCCGCGGCCGCCTCGGCGGTGGGCGCCGGCGGCTCGGTGACGTCAGTGGTGGTGGACATGGCTACCCTTCCTCTTCCTCTCCCTGCTCGGTGTCCCGCTCCTGCGCGGGACGGGCGGCCACGCCCTCCATGGCGGCGACCAGTTCCTCGTCACGCCAGCCCCGGCCGAACTCCGCGACCACCCGGCCGTGGAACATCGCCACGATCCGGTCGCACGCCCTGAGGTCGTCCAGCTCGTCGGAGACGACCAGCGCGGCCCGGCCGTCGTCGGCGACCTTGCGGATCCTGCCCAGCAGGAACTCCTTGGACCGCACGTCCACCCCGTTGGTGGGCCGTACCGCGACCAGCACATGGGGGTCGGTGGCCAGGGCGCGGGCGACCACGACCTTCTGCTGGTTGCCGCCGGAGAGCGCGGAGACGGAGGTCGCCGCGCCCGGCGTCCTGATGTCCAGGTCCTTGATCATGCGCTCGGCGAACTCGCGGGTCCGCGAGGGCAGTACGGTGCCGAACGGCCCGAGCTGGTCCGTGACCGTGAGGGTGGCGTTCTCGGCCACGCTGCGCGTGCCGACCAGGCCCTGGTGGTGGCGGTCCTCGGGGACCAGGCCCACCCCCGCGGCCAGGGCGGCGGGGACGCCGGAGCCGCGCACCTCCCGGCCCGCGACGGTGATCCGCCCGGCGTCGGCGCGGTGCAGTCCGGCGAGGGTCTCCCCCAGCCGGACGTTTCCGCTGGCGGTGGCCCCGGCGAGGCCGACGACCTCGCCGGCGCGGACCTCCAGGCGGACGTCCGCGTAGGCGCCGCGCAGGGTCAGGCCGGTCACGTCCAGCAGCGGCGCGCCGCCGGTGGCCGCCGCCCGGCCGCCCGCCGGGGCGCCGGCCGCGGGCGCGGCGGCGCTCTCCCCGGTCATCGCCTCGACCAGGGCGTCGTGGTCCAGTTCGGCCACCGGGGCGGTGACGATGTGCCGGGCGTCCCGGTAGACGGTGACGGTGGTGCAGAGGTCGTAGACCTCCTGCAGGTGGTGCGAGATGAAGAGGAAGGCCACGCCCTGCCGTTGCAGGTCGCGGAGCTTGTCGAAGAGCCGGGTGATACCGCGGGCGTCGAGCCGGGCGGTGGGCTCGTCGAGGATGATGAAGCGGGCGCCGAAGGACAGGGCGCGTGCGATCTCCACGAACTGCCGCTGCTCGACCGTGAGGTCGCGGGCGCGTGCGGCGGGGTCGATGTCGACGCCGTACTCGCCGAGCAGTTCGGCCGCCCGGCGGCGCAGTGCCGTCCACCGGATGGGGCGCAGCGCGCCGGGGCTCTGCCGGTTGAGGAAGAGGTTCTCGGCCACGGAGAGGTCGCCGATGACGGTGGAGCGCTGGTAGACGCAGGCGACCCTGGAGCGCCAGGCGTCGGTGTCGCCGAAGGAGGGCGCCGGTTCGCCCGAGAAGCGCAGGGTGCCGTCGTCGGGCTGCTGGAGGCCGGTGAGGATGCCGACGAGGGTGGACTTGCCGGCGCCGTTGCGGCCCACGAGGGCGTGCGACTCGCCCGGGGCGACCGAGATGCCCGCGTCGCGCAGCGCCACGGTGGCGCCGAACCGCTTGCTGATCCCGGTCGCCTCGGCCACGGCCGGCGGCGCGGTGGCGGGGTCCGCCATGGTGGTCTTCCGTTCTTCGGGTGCGGACGGACGGTCAGCCGATGTTGTTGCCCCACAGGGCCTTGTCGTCGACGTTTTCCTTGGTCACCAGCGGCGCGGGGAGCTGGTCCTCCAGGCCGTTGGGGATGCTGATGATCGTCGAGTCGTGGTCGGTGGGGCCCGCCTTGAAGGTCTTCCCCTCCGCGGCGGCCTTGGCGTAGTACAGCGCGTACTTGGCGTAGAGGTCGGCGGGCTGGGAGACGGTGGCGTCGATCTCGCCCTTGCGGATGGCGTCCAGCTCCTGCGGGATGCCGTCGTTGGAGACGATGCTGATGTGGCCCTTCTGCCCGGCCGGCTTGAGCAGGCCCTTCTGCTTGAGCAGGGCCAGCGTCGGCTGCAGGAAGACACCGCCCGCCTGCATGTAGATGCCGTTCAGGTCGGGGTGCTGGGCGAGCAGGCTCTGCAGCTTGGCGGAGGCGACGTCGCCCTTCCAGTCGGTGGGCAGCTCGAAGACCGTGATGCCGGGGAACTTCTCCTTCATGCACGCCGCGAACGCCTCGGAGCGGTCGCGGCCGTTGATGGAGTCCAGGGCGCCCTGGAACTCGGCCACCTTGCCCTTGCCGCCCAGTTGCTCGCCCAGGAACTCGCAGGCCTTGGTGCCGTACGCCTTGTTGTCGGCGCGGACGACCATGTAGACGTCGCCCTTGTCGGGGCGGGTGTCCACGCTGACCACGGGGATCTTCTTGCCGGCGAGGGTGTCGAGGGTGGAGGCGATGGCGCCGGTGTCCTGCGGCGCCATCACGACGGCCTTGGCCCCGGTGTTCTGGAAGACCTGGACGTTGGCGACGAGCTTGGTGATGTCGTTCTGCGAGTTGCTCCGCGGCAGCGCGTTCAGGCCGACGTCCTCGATGCCCTTCTCGACGTACTGCGCGTAGGAGTTCCAGAAGTCGGAGTCCGAGCGCGGCAGGTCGATGCCGATGGCGGGCTTGTCGTCGCCGGAGCCGGCGGCGGTGCCGGTGCTGCCGCGGTTGCAGGCGGTGGCGAGCGCGGCCGTGACGAGAACGGCCGCGGCGATCGCGGCGGTGGAGCGCGTGCGGGCGGGCTTCATGCCGTGTTCTCCCTGTCCGGGTAAGCCGGGGCGATTCATCCGAGGTATCCCGGACGAAAGGAAGGTAAGTCCGTCCCGCGACCCTGACAACCCCTTATACGGACACGATCGAATGGAGTTCGAGGGGCGAGACATCCGAGGAATGGATTGCCAGCCCCGTCCCGGAGGCCTAGAGTCACCGTGGCGCGAGACCTCCGATGTCTTGGCCAGGCCGAGCGTGAAAGGCAGCCACTTGTCCGCAACCTCCGCCCGCATCACCGCGATCGACACCCACGACATCCGCTTCCCCACCTCACGGGAGCTCGACGGTTCGGACGCGATGAATCCGGACCCCGACTACTCCGCCGCGTACGTGGTGCTGCGGACCGATGCCGACGACGGCCACGAAGGACACGGCTTCGTCTTCACCATCGGCCGGGGCAACGACGTCCAGGTCGCGGCGATCGAGGCACTCCGCCCCCATCTCGTCGGCCGGCCGGTCGAGGAGCTGTGCGCCGACCCCGGCTCCGTGGCCCGCGACCTGACCGGCGACAGCCAACTGCGCTGGCTGGGGCCCGAGAAGGGCGTGATGCACATGGCGATCGGAGCCGTCGTCAACGCCGTGTGGGACCTGGCCGCCAAGCGCCGGGGCCTTCCGCTGTGGCGGCTGCTGGCCGAGGCCGAGCCCGAATGGCTCGTCTCCCAGGTCGACTTCCGCTACATCGCCGACGCCCTCACCCCCGAACGCGCGCTGGAACTGTTGCGCGCGGGCCGGAAGGGCGCCGCCGCGCGCACCGCCGAACTGCTGGAGCACGGCTACCCCGGCTACACCACCTCGCCCGGCTGGCTCGGCTACTCCGACGAGAAGCTGACCCGCCTCGCCGAGCAGGCCGTGGCCGACGGCTTCACCCAGATCAAACTGAAGGTCGGCGCCGACCTGGGCGACGACGTACGGCGCATGCGCACGGCCCGCGCCGCCGTGGGCCCGGACGTGCGCATCGCGATCGACGCCAACCAGCGGTGGGGCGTCGCCGAGGCCGTGGCATGGGTCACCGCGCTGGGCGAGTTCGACCCGTACTGGATCGAGGAACCCACCTCCCCCGACGACGTCCTCGGCCACGCCGCGATCCGCAAGGCGGTCGCGCCGGTCCGGGTCGCCACCGGCGAGCACGTGCAGAACCGGATCGTGTTCAAGCAGCTGCTGCAGGCCGGCGCGATCGACGTGCTGCAGATCGACGCGGCGCGGGTCGGCGGGGTCAACGAGAACCTGGCCATCCTGCTGCTGGCCGCCGCCTTCGGCGTCCCGGTGTGCCCGCACGCCGGCGGCGTCGGACTGTGCGAACTGGTGCAGCACCTGTCGATGTTCGACTTCGTGGCACTGGCCGGCACGACCGAGGACCGCTCCATCGAGTACGTGGACCACCTCCACGAACACTTCACCACGCCGGTCGTCATGCGCCGCGGCCACTACGCCGCTCCGGTGGCGCCCGGCTTCTCCGCGCAGATGAGGCCGGAATCGATCGACGCGTACCGCTACCCCGACGGTACGTTCTGGGTGGCCGACCGGGCACGGCAGGAAGGTGGGACGGCATGAGCGAGGAGTTGCGCGACCTGGAGGGCCTCGGGGCCCTGGTCACGGGCGGCGCCTCCGGGATCGGGCTGGCGACCGCGCGGCTGCTGGCCGCGCGCGGCGCCCGCGTCGCCGTACTGGACCTGGCGCCGGACGGACTGCCGGCGCACCTGACGGGTTTCAAGGCCGACGTCAGCGACGACGCCTCCACCCGCGCCGCCGTGGACTGCGCGGCGGAAGCCCTCGGCGGCCTCGACGTCCTCGTCAACAACGCGGGCATCGGGGCGGCGGGCACCGTCGAGGACAACCCCGACGAGCAGTGGCACCGCGTGCTCGACGTCAACGTGCTCGGAATCGTGCGCACCACCCGCGCCGCGCTCCCGCACCTGCGGCGCTCGGCCCGTCCCGCGATCGTCAACACCTGCTCCATCGCCGCCACCGCCGGGCTGCCGCAGCGCGCGCTGTACAGCGCCAGCAAGGGCGCCGTGCTCTCGCTGACCCTGGCGATGGCCGCCGACCACGTCCGCGAGGGCATCCGGGTCAACTGCGTCAACCCCGGTACCGCCGACACCCCGTGGGTGGCCCGGCTGCTGGACGCCGCCGACGACCCCGAGGCGGAACGCGCCGCCCTCGACGCCCGGCAGCCGATGGGCCGCCTGGTGACCGCCGACGAGGTCGCCGCCGCCATCGTCTACCTGGCGAGCCCCGCCGCGGCCTCCGTCACCGGCACCGCGCTCGCCGTGGACGGCGGCATGGCCGGGCTGCGGCTGCGCCCGGCCGGGAAGTGAGGGCCCGGACCGCGATGCGCACCACCACCCTGGGCCGCAGCCAAGTCGCCGTCACCGAGGTGGGCTTCGGCGCCGCCCCGATCGGCAACCTCTTCACCCCGGTCGCCGACGACGCCGCCCGCGCGGCCGTGGACGCCGCCTGGGACGCAGGCGTCCGCTACTTCGACACCGCGCCCCACTACGGGCTCGGCCTGTCCGAACGCCGGCTCGGCGCCGCCCTGCGCGACCGGCCGCGGGCCGAGTACACCGTCTCCACCAAGGTCGGGCGGCTGCTGGAGCCCGGCGGACCGGGCGGGGACGACCTGGCGAACGGCTTCGCCGTGCCCGCCGGGCTGCGCCGCGTCTGGGACTTCAGCGCCGACGGCGTACGGCGCTGCGTCGAGGCGAGTCTGGAGCGCCTCGGCCTGGACCGCGTCGACGTGGTGTACCTCCACGACCCCGACGACCACGCCGAGGAGGCCTTCGGCCAGGCGTACCCGGCGCTGGAGGAACTGCGCGCGCAGGGCGTGGTCGGGGCGATCGGCGCGGGCATGAACCAGACCGCCATGCTCGCCCGCTTCCTGCGGGACACCGACGTCGACGTGGTGCTGATGGCCGGCCGCTACACACTGCTGGAGCAGGAGGGCCTGGCCGAGGTGCTGCCGCTGGCCGCGGCCCGCGGCGCGAGCGTGGTCGTGGGCGGCGCCTTCAACTCGGGCCTGCTGATCGACCCGGGCGAGGACGCCACGTACGACTACGCCCCCGCCCCCGGGCCCGTGCTCGCCCGCGCCCGCCGCCTGCGGTCGGTGACCGGCCGGCACGGCGTGCCGCTGCGCGCGGCCGCCCTGCGCTTCCCCGCGGCCCATCCCGCCGTGGCGAGCACGCTGGTGGGGCTGCGCTCCGCCGACGAGGCGCGGGACACCGCGGCGATGCTGCGGCTGCCGCTCCCGGCCCCGATGTGGGCCGACCTGCGCGCCGAGGGCCTGCTCCGCGCGGACGTACCCGTACCGGACGAGGAGGTGTCATGAGGGTCGCCCTGCACACGAAGGTGCGAGCGGACCGGATCGCCGCCTACGAGGCGGCGCACCGAGAGGTGCCCGCTGAGCTGACCGCCGCCATCCGCGGCGCGGGCGTGCGCGAGTGGACGATCTGGCGCAGCGGCGGCGACCTCTTCCACCTGCTGGACGTCGGCGACTACCCGGCGATGCTCGCCGCGCTGGAACGGCTGCCCGTCAACATCGCCTGGCAGGCGCGGATGGCGGAGCTGCAGGAGGTCGCCCACGACTACTCCGCCGAGGGCGCCGGGGCGCCGCTGCCGGTGGTGTGGCAGCTGTGACCGCGGTGGAAGGCATCATCGACGCGCACCACCACCTGTGGGACCTGTCGGTGCGCGACCAGGACTGGATCACCGGGGAGCGGCTGGCCCCGCTGCGCCGCGACTTCTCCCTCGCCGACCTGGAACCGGAGGCGAAGGCCGCCGGGGTCACCGCGACCGTCCTCGTCCAGACCGTCACGGTGGCCGCGGAGACCCCGGAGTTCCTGGCGCTGGCCGCGGGCAGCGACCTGGTGGCCGGGGTGGTCGGCTGGACCGACCTGACGGACCCCGCGGTCGCGGACCGGCTCGCGGCCCTGCGCGAACTGCCGGGCGGCGAGCACCTGGTGGGGATCCGCCACCAGGTGCAGGGCGAAGCCGACCCCGAGTGGCTGCTCCGTCCCGACGTGCTGCGCGGACTGCGCGCGGTGGCCGACGCGGGGCTCGTCTACGACCTGGTGGTGCTCGCCCGCCAGCTCCCGGCGGCGACCCGCGCCGCCGGCCTCGTGCCCGAGCTGGTGTTCGTCCTCGACCACCTGGGCAAGCCGCCCATCTCCGAGGGCGGGACGCGGCCCTGGAGCGACGACCTGCGGTCGCTGGCCGCACGGCCCAACACCGTGTGCAAGCTCTCCGGCATGGTCACCGAGGCCGACTGGGACACCTGGACGACGGCCGACCTCGCCCCCTACGCCGCCACCGTCCTCGACGCCTTCGGGCCCGGCCGCCTGATGTTCGGCTCCGACTGGCCGGTGTGCCGGCTCGCCGCCTCCTACGCCGAGGTGGTCGACGCCGCCCGCGCCCTGACCGGCGGACTGGACGACGGCGAGCGGCGGGAGGTCTTCTCCGGCACGGCCCGGCGCGTCTACGGCCTCTGATCCCCCCGCGCGGACCGGCCCCGGGCGGGGTGCGGGTGACTAGACTCCCACCCCTGGCAGCACGAGGGACGGGCGTGGGCGCGTGAGCGACGGCAGACCGGACACACCCCCGGCGGGCGCGGCGGGGCGGCTCACCGTGCGCGACGTCCTCGACCTCGACCTCGTGACGCCCTGGGTGCCGGAGGTCGTGGCCGGTTCCGCCCATCTGCACCGCGCGGTGCGCTGGCTGCACGTGGCCGAGGCGCTGGACGTCGGGGTCATGCTCAGCGGCGGGGAGATGGTGCTGACCACCGGACTGCTGCTGGCGGGCGACGAGCGGGCGCAGCGCGAGTACGTCGAGTCGATGCAGCGCGCCGACGTCGCGGCGGTCGTCCTGGGCCTCGGCCGGGCGTTCCGCACCACGCCCGAGCCGATGCGCCGGGCCGCCGAGCGCTGCGGGGTGCCGCTGATCGTGCTGCACCGGCCGGCACCGTTCGCGCGGCTCACCGAGGAGGTGCACGCGCGGCTGGTGCACGGCCGGTTCGCCGCGCTCGACCTCTCCGACCGGGTCCGCTCCTCGCTGACCGCGCTCAACCTCTCCGGCGCCAGCCTCCAGCAGGTCCTGGACGAGATAGCGGCGCACAGCGGCTGCCCGGCCGTCGTCGTCAACCTCGCGCAGCGCGTGCTGGCCTCGGCCGGGGACAAGGGCTCGCTCAACGACCTGCTGCGCGACTGGGAGCGGGTCTCCGGTCAGGTCGCCGAACTGGCCGGCAGCGGCGCGGTGACGGTCGGCCCGGACGGCTGGGTCGTCGCCCCGCTGGAGGCACGGGGCCGGCAGTGGGGGCGCCTGGTGCTCTTCGGCTACCACGGCCCGGAGGAGTTCGGCCGGGTGCTGGGCGCCCGTGCCTCCGAGGCGCTCGCCATGCACCGCCTCCTCGGTGACCAGGACCGGGGCTGGGAGGACCAGGCCGCCGAGTCGCTGCTGCACGACCTGGCGACGGGCACGGCCCGCCCCGAGCAGCTGGTCACCCGGGTGCGCGCCGCGGGGCTCCCGGTCAACCGGCGCACCTTCGTGCCCGTCGTCGTCCGCCCCCTCGGGGCGGTGCCGGAGGGCCGGGACGACATGCCGGAGCTGATCGAGCACGTACTGGCCGAACACCCCGGCGTCGCCGGGCTGGTGGCGCGGATCGGCTCCGCCGGCACGGCGGTCCTGCTGAGCATCCCGTACGGTCAGGACGCCGATGCCGCCGTGCACAAGGTGGCGGTGCGGGTGCACGAGGAGCTCGCCGGGCGGCACCGTACCGCGGTGGCCGGCGCGGGTTTCGGCTGCCGGGAGCTGGACGAGGTCCGCCGTTCCTTCGTCGAGGCGGTGCACGTGGCGGACGCGGCGGTCGCCGGCCCGCCCGGGGCACCGGTGGCCCGGCTGCGCGACGTGCGGTTGCGCGGCCTGGTCCGCCTGCTGCGCGACGAGCCGGAGCTGCAGGCCTTCATCGGGCGGGAGCTGGGGCCCCTGCTGGGGAACCCGGCGCTGCTGGAGGTGCTGCGCACCTACCTGGCCACGGGCCGCAACAAGTCGGCGGCCGCCCAGGTGCACCACGTCAGCCGGCCCGCCCTGTACCGGCGGCTGCAGAGCATCGAGTCGCTGCTCGGCATCGACCTGGACGACTGGGAGCAGCTCACCTCGCTGTACGTGGCGCTGCTCGCGCACGAGGCGCAGCGCGCCGCGGGGCCCGGGTCCGGCCGCTGAGCGGACCGGACCCGGGCCCCTGTACGAACCGGCGGGGTCAGCTCCTGTGGTCGGGCGCGAGACGGCTGAGCAGGAGGTAGACGAGGAGGGAGGCGGCGAGGCCGACGGCCCACCCGTAGTCCGCGAGCGGCTTCAGGAAGGGGATCATCCCGTCGACGGGGAACGGCCCCTGCTTGACGCCCTTGGCGTCGAGCCCGGAGTGCGAGCCGCCGATGGCCAGGACACCGCCGACCGCGAACGCCGCCAGCGCCCGCCAGTTCCACCCGCCGTCGTACCAGTAGCGGCCCTCCGTCCGGTACAGGTCGGCCAGCTCCAGCCGGGTGCGGCGCAGGATCCAGTAGTCGGCGATGAGGATGCCGGCCACCGTGCCGAGCAGACCGCCGACGGTGCCGAGCCAGGTGAAGATGTACGCCTGCGGGCTGGCCAGCAGCTTCCAGGGGAAGATGACGACGCCCACGACCGCGGTGATCAGCGCACCGGTGCGGAAGCTGATCCTGCGCGGCGCGATGTTGGAGAGGTCGAAGGCGGGCGAGACCACGTTGGCCGCTATGTTCACCGACAGGGTGGCCACCAGGACCGTGATCAACGCGAAGAGCACCGCGGCCCAGTTGTCGAGCTTGGCGGCCAGCGCCACCGGGTCCCAGATCGGCTCGCCGTACACCGCCTGCGAGCCGGAGGTCACCAGCACCGACAGCAGCGCGAACAGCGTCATCGTGGTGGGCAGTCCGAGGGACTGGCCCCACAGCTGGGCGCGCTGGCCGGCGGCGTAGCGGGTGAAGTCGGGGATGTTGAGGGAGAGGGTCGACCAGAAGCCGATCATGCCCATGAGGGCGGGGAAGAAGACCTTCCAGAAGTCACCGCCCCAGCCGAGGGCGGAGGGCTGGTCGAGCAGCGGGCCGAAGCCGCCGGCCTTCACGCTCATCCAGATCAGCAGCGCGATCGCGCCGACGATGACGAAGGGGGCCGCCCAGTTCTCGAACCGCCGCACCATCTCCATGCCGCGCACGATGATCGCGACCTGGATGATCCAGAAGACGACGAAGGAGAGCCACTGCGTCCACGGGTAGCCGCCGATCGTCCCGGCGGTCGCCCAGGAGTCGCCGAAGAGCTTCCCCGCGAGCAGGAAGATGCCGGAGCCGCCGATCCAGGTCTGGATGCCGAACCACACGCAGGCGACCGCCGCCCGGACCAGGGCGGGCAGGTTGGCCCCGCGCACCCCGAACGACGCGCGGGCGAAGACCGGGAACGGGATGCCGTACTTGGGACCGGCGTGGCCGGTGAGCAGCATCGGCACGAGCACGATGAGGTTGGCGAGGGCGATGGTGAGCACCGCCTGCTTCCAGTCCATGCCGAGGGCGACCAGGCCCGAGGCGAGGGTCCAGGAGGCGACGTTGTGCGCCATCCCGATCCACAGCGCGGTGAAGTTGTACGTGGTCCACTTCCGCTTGGCGAGCGGAACGGGGAGCAGGTCCTCGTTGGCGTAGGGGCCGGACGGGACGGCGTCGGGCGGGAGCTCGACGCGGCCGTCGGCCCCGGTTCTTCCGGCAGGGGGTGGAGCGGTGGCTGTCATGGCAGCCCCCTTCGTTCGAGGCGGGGAACGGGGATCGAACGTGCCGTGCGGGGGGATGGCGGGCCCGGGATCAGCCGCGGAGCGCGGGGATGACGGTGGAGCCGTAGACGTCGATGGTGGACTCCTTGGCGTCCTGCATGTCGTACAGGGCGAACTGGTCGACACCGAGGGCCTTCAGGGCGCGCAGCTTCTCGATGTGCTGCTCGGCGGTGCCGATGAGGCAGAAGCGGTCGACGATCTCGTCGGGGACGAACGCGGTGTCGGGGTTGCCGGTGCGGCCGTGGTGCGAGTAGTCGTACCCCTCACGGGCCTTGATGTAATCCGTGAGCTCCTGGGGGACCGCGCTCGACACCTCGCCGTACCGGGTCACCAGGTCGGCGACGTGGTTGCCGACCATGCCGCCGAACCAGCGGCACTGCTCGCGGGCGTGGGCCAGCGCCTGCGGGGAGTCGTCCTCGGTGACGTAGGCGGGGGCCGCCACGCAGACCTTGACCTGCGAGGGGTCCCGGCCGGCGGCGACCGCGGCGTCCCTGACCGACTTGACCATCCACTCGGTCAGGTAGACGTCGGCGAGCTGCAGGATGAACCCGTCCGCCTTCGCCCCGGCGATCGCCAGCGCCTTCGGCCCGTACGCCGCCATCCACACCGGCAGTTGCGCACCGGGCCGCACCCACGGGAACTTCACCACCGTCCCGCCGCCGAGGTCGGCCTCGCGGCCCTCGGCGAGGTCGCGGATGACGTGCATCGCCTCCTCGATGCGGGCGAGGGTGTTGGGCTTGCGGCCCGCCACACGCATCGCCGAGTCGCCCCGGCCGATGCCGCAGATCGTCCGGTTGCCGAACATCTCGTTCAGCGTGGCGAAGGTGGACGCGGTCACCTCCCAGGTACGGGTGCCCGGATTGGTGACCATCGGGCCGACGACCATCCGCTCCGTCCGCGCGAGGATCTGGCTGTAGATGACGAACGGCTCCTGCCACAGCACCGTGGAGTCGAAGGTCCAGCCGTGGGTGAAGCCGTTGCGCTCGGCGCGCCGCATCAGCTCCACGACCCCCGACGCGGGCGGGTCCGTCTGCAGGACGAGACCAAAATCCATAGCTCTGCTCCCTGGGGTGGCTAGACGAGGTACTGGCAGGTCTCGCGGGTCTGGTAGCGGCCGTGGCCGGCCCGGCCCAGGTAGCGGTCCCGGTCGACGACGACGGTGCCGCGCGACATCACGGTGCGGGCCTTGCCGCGTACGTGCTTGCCCTCGTAGGCCGAGTAGTCGACGTTCATGTGGTGGGTGGAGGCGGACATCACCTGCTCCGCATCGGGGTCGTAGATGACGATGTCGGCGTCCGCGCCCGGCGCGATGGTCCCCTTGCGCGGGTACAGCCCGAACATCCGCGCCGGGGTCGCGCAGGCGATCTCGATCCACCGGCGCCGGCTGATGTGCCCGTCCACCACCGCCTGATGGAGCAGGTCCATCCGGTTCTCCACCCCCGGCAGACCGTTGGGGATCTTCGAGAAGTCACCCCGGCCCAGCTCCTTCTGCCCCACGAAGCAGAACGGGCAGTGGTCCGTGGACACCACCTGCAGGTCGTTGGTCCGCAGACCCTTCCACAGCTCCGCCTGGTGCTCCTTCGGGCGCAACGGCGTCGAGCAGACGTACTTGGCGCCCTCGAAGTCCGGCTCCGCCAGGTTGTCCGTGGACAGGAACAGGTACTGCGGGCACGTCTCGGCGAAGACGTTGAGACCGCGGTCGCGCGCCGTCGCCAGCTCCGCGACCGCCTGCTGGGCCGAGACGTGGACGACGTAGAGCGGCGCACCGGCCACCTCGGCCAGCCGGATGGCGCGGTGGGTCGCCTCGGCCTCCAGCAGCTCCCGCCGGACCTCGCCGTGGTAGCGGGGGTCGGTCTTGCCCGCGGCCAGCGCCTGCTCGACGAGCACGTCGATGGCGATGCCGTTCTCCGCGTGCATCATGATCAGGCCGCCGTTGTCGGCACCGCGCTGCATGGCCCGCAGGATCTTGCCGTCGTCGCTGTAGAAGACACCGGGGTAGGCCATGAACAGCTTGAAGGAGGTGACCCCTTCGTCGACGAGGAGGTCCATCTCCTTGAGGCTGTCCTCGTTCACGTCCGACACGATCATGTGGAACGCGTAGTCGACGGCGCAGTTGCCCTCGGCCTTGGCGTGCCAGGCGTCGAGTCCGGCACGCAGCGACTCGCCCACCGACTGGACGGCGAAGTCCACGATCGTCGTCGTACCGCCCCAGGCGGCGGCCCGGGTGCCGGTCTCGAAGGTGTCCGAGGCGAAGGTGCCGCCGAAGGGCAGCTCCATGTGGGTGTGCGCGTCGACACCGCCCGGGACGACGTACGTCCCGGTCGCGTCGATCACGGTGCCGGCCGTCCAGCCCTCGGCGACCGTGCTGCCGGTGGTGGCGAGGGCGACGATCTTCTCGTCCTCGACGAGGACGTCGGCGTGGACCTCCTCTGCGGCGGTGACGACCAGTCCGCCGCGGATCAGGGTTCGGCTCACCGGTTCCCTCCCTCCCCTCAGGCCTCGGTCAGCGGGCCGTAGGCGTCGGGGCGGCGGTCCCGGTAGAAGGCCCACTGCTGACGGACCTCCTCGATCTTCCCGAAGTCCAGGTCGCGCACGAGAAGTTCCTCCTCCTTGTCGGAGGCGACGTCGCCCACGAACTGACCGCGCGGGTCGACGAAGTAGGACGTGCCGTAGAAGTCGTTGTCGCCGTACTCCTCCTGGCCGACCCGGTTGATGGCGGCGACGAAGTACTCGTTGGCGACGGCCGCGGCCGGCTGCTCCAGCTGCCACAGGTAGGCGGACAGCCCGCGCGAGGTGGCGGAGGGGTTGTAGACCAGTTCGGCACCGGCGAGGCCCAGTGCCCGCCAGCCCTCGGGGAAGTGGCGGTCGTAGCAGATGTAGACGCCGACCTTGCCGACGGCCGTGTCGAAGACCGGCCAGCCCAGGTTGCCGGGCTTGAAGTAGTACTTCTCCCAGAAGCCCTTGACCTGCGGGATGTGGTGCTTGCGGTACTTGCCCAGGTAGCTGCCGTCGGCGTCGATCACGGCGGCGGTGTTGTAGTAGAAGCCCGCCTGCTCGACCTCGTAGACCGGCACCACCATCACCATGCGGAGCTCCTTGGCGAGCGCCTGCATCCGCACGATCGTCGGGCCGTCCGGCACCGGTTCCGCCCACCGGTAGTGCTCGGGCTCCTGCACCTGGCAGAAGTACGGGGCGTTGAACACCTCCTGGAAGCCGATGACCTGCGCCCCCTGGGCGGCCGCCTCGCGGGCGTACCGCTCGTGCAGGTCGGTCATCGATTCCTTGTCGCCGGTCCACTTCGTCTGGACGAGCGCGGCGCGCACTACTCGACTCATCGGTCTTCCCTCCGACGTCGCGGCAATGAGCGGGCCGCGAAGGTGAACTCCGGGCCGCTTGACGGCTGACATTAGGAGCCCTGGGGTGCGGGGTGCAGTACCACGCTGTAACGCGCTGGGGCCCCCGGCGTTCCGCCGCGTCACCTGCGCGGACACGGCCCACGGCGGTGTCAGGTCCGTTCGCGCGGCAGGTGAAATCGGTGTTTCGTCCGGGGCCCCGGCGTTACCGGCGGGTGTCCCCGGCTCACCGACAAGAAATGTGAGCTGGACAAAAAAACTTTTCGGTGAGACGGTGGAGCCATGTTGGACGTGAGCGTGATCGAGGACTCGGCGGCCGCCGCCGCCACGCTGGACCCCGTACGGGCCCGCCTCCTCGCCGAGCTGGCGGAGGGGCCCGCGTCGGCGGCCATGCTCGCCGCCCGGGTCGGGCTGCCGCGGCAGAAGGTGAACTACCACCTGCGGACGCTGGAGGCGCACGGCCTGGTCGAGCTGGCCGGCGAACGCCGGAAGGGCAACGTCACCGAGCGGCTGATGCGGGCCACCGCGGCCTCGTACGTGATCTCCCCGCTCGCGCTGGCCGCCGTCCAGCCGGACCCCGGGCGTTTCCGCGACCAGCTGTCCGCGCGCTGGCTGCTGGCCGTCGCCGCCCGGCTCGTCCGCGACGTCGGCACCCTGATCACCGGTGCGGCCAGGGCCCGCAAGCCGCTCGCGACGTACGCCCTCGACGGGGAGGTGCGCTTCGCCTCCGCCGCCGACCGGGCCGCGTTCGTGGAGGAGCTGACCCGCGGGGTGAGCGCGCTGATCGCCAAGTACCACGACGCGGACGGCGAGGGCGGTCGCGAGCACCGCATCGTGGTCGCGCTCCACCCCACCGTCAAGGACCCAGGCCCCACGCCAGGGCCGTCCGGGGAGGCCGCACCGGCCGTCGGGCGGGCCACGCCGGCCGCCGTCGAGGAGTCCCCGTGAGCGGCCCGTGACCCGTCGCGGCCGGCACCGCACCCCACCCGCCGAACACCACCC
>NZ_JARAVO010000118.1:0-27204 GCF_033792805.1 Streptomyces sp. PA03-1a | reverse complement strand
TTTTTTTTTTAAACGAAGAACGGGCAACCAGAGTGAAGGAGGGCTCCGGGGGCCCGGGATTGGGGTCGGGGCCCGGCGCACTCCCCCAGCCTTCGGCCGGGGGGACCCCCACTGCGCTCGCGGTTTGGCCCTACCTCGTTCGGCGCCCGGGTTCGCCGCTCGTCTCCCCCAGCCTTCGGCCGGGGGGACCCCCATGGGCGCACCCCGCCACACCTCCTCATGCCGGTTGGGGCGCACGACGGCCGGTGGGGGGTAATTAGGGCACCTGCGGCAACCCCGGACCGCCCTCCTACCTCCCACCGGCCGTTGGTCGCCGCACGATACGGAGGGTCGTTGGGGGCACCCCCGGCCGAAGGCTGGGGGAGGGTGGGCGTTCTGGACGCTGACGTGTATGTGTTGTGCAGCAGAGACGGCACCGACCTGGACCGCCCGCCATGCACATAAATATGCGGTCCAGAATGCCCAGCCCCGGAGGGCCCGACCCCGGCCCACTACGTACCGCGCGAGGCCCGCACCAACCGCGCCGGGCAATCGGGCGGGCGGCGGGGAAACCGCCCGCCGCAGGCGCAAACGAGCCGCGCACAACCACCGGGCCCGCAACCACAACCCACCGGCACATTCTTAGCGGAGGCGCCCCAGTGCGTCCCGCACGCGCCGGACGTCGCGCAGACGGCGCTCGTACGTCGCCCCGACCCCGAGCAGGAGGACGCCCGCCAGGGCGAGCGGCACCCAGCGGGGGACCGCGCCGAGGGCCTGGGCGATGTAGGGGGCCAGTTCGTGCAGCGCGTCGAGCGCGAGCACGCCCGCCCCCAGCAGGAGCGGCGCCGCCAACCGGTGGCGGGCACCGAGGAGCATCACGGCGAGCGAGGCCGCGCCCAGGGTCAGGGGGCGGACCCAGCCGGGGTCGCCCCAGGCGGCGGCGAGGCTGGGCAGGAGGGTCGCGCAGAGCCCGGGGGCGTAGGCGGCCCAGGACGAGGACGTGGGGTCGCGGCGCCGCCGCAGGGCTCCGACGGCCAGGGCGGCGACCGTGACGGGGAGGGTGTACGCCTCCGGGACGTGGACGTCGGAGGCCGCGAGGCGTACCCAACTCGCCGCGATCATCAGGCAGGTCGCGACGTAGCCGAGCCACCGCCGGTCGGCCCGCAGCGCCGCGACGGCCGCGGCGAGGACACCTGCGAGGGCGAGGGCCAGGGCGAGGAGTGCGGGGTCGTCGGCGACGAGGCCGATCGTGAGGAGGGCCGCGGCGTGGCCGGGGTGCTCGAAGGGGTGTCCGGCGGCGCGGAAAGCGGCGGCCTGGGCGGCCGCGGCGATCGCGAGGAGGGTGAACGCGGCCGCGTGGGCGGGCAGTCCGGTCCAGGCGAGGCCCGCCGCGCAGGCGACCACCGCGGCGGCGCTCACCACGCGGGTGCGCGGGGCCACGACGTACAGCGCGCCGAAGCAGGCCAGCAGCACGGCGAGCACGGTGAGCGTCGTCGTGCGCTCCGGGTGGGCCCACGCGACGGCCGTCACGGCGAGCCCGCAGGCGCTCACCAGGGCGGTCCAGGTGAGCGCCCGGGCCGACAGCGCGAGCAGGGCGGCCACGACGACGAGCCGTACGGGCAGCGGACCGGGAACGCACACGGCGACCGCGGCCGCCACCAGGGCGCCGGAGGCGGCGAGCGGGCCGTACGGGGTGGCGCGGTGCAGCCGCGCCGCCGTGGCCAGTTCCGCCGCGAGCAGGCCGGCCACGGCGACCGCGCCGTACCGGCCCTCCCACGCGTCGGGCGCGACCACGCCCACGATCAGCGAGGGCAGCGCCCACAGCAGGGCGAGGGCGTGCACGGCGGCGGCGCCGGCCGCGAGACCGGCGGCCACCGTGCGGAGGCGGGCCGGGACGGCGAGGGCCGCCGCGCCGAGCACGACCGCCGCGCACGCCGGGTACCCCGGCACGATCCAGTCGCCGGGCACGTCCGACCGGAGGATCCCGCCGGCCGCGCCCACGACTGCGAGCGCCGCGACCCCGGACAGGATCCCCGACACGGTGGCGGGCACCGAGGGCCGCAGTGCGACGGTGAGCGCCACCGCGGCGGCGCCCAGCAGCAGTACGCCCGCGCGCAGTGCCGCTCCGCCGTCGTCGGCAGAGACGGAGAGCCCGCCCGCGGTGAGCAGCGCGCCCAGACCGACGGCCGTCCCGGCGACGGCGGCGGTGATCCGCGTCCCGCGCCCGCCGGTGAGGAGGGCGACCGCCGCGTCCAGCGCGGCCGTGACGAGCAGGGCGGCCGCGAGCCCGTACGCCGACTCCGCGGCCGACGCCCACAGCGCCAGGGGGAGTTGACCGATCACCACGGCGAAGGGCACCGGCAGCACGAGCCGCCCGAGCGCCTTCCCGTACCCGGCCCAGAGCGCGGCGACGACGGTCAGGGACACCGCCGCGAAGCGCAGCCCGTCGGCGCCGGGGAACGCCACGCGGTGCAGCGCGTACACGTCGAGCAGCAGCAGCACGAGGCCGAGGCAGGCGACGACCTCGGCCGTGGCGGTCAGCGTGCGGCGCAGCAGCAGTACGGGCACTCCCGTCGCCGCGAGGGTCAGCGCGCCCAGGACGGCGGCACGTCCGCCGATGCCGAGGTGGCCCCAGCTGATGACGGTGAACGCGATCGCGGCGACCGCCAGCAGCACACCGCCCAGGGCGAGCAGCAGGTTCTGCACCGCGCGGGGCGACGTCTCGCGGCGCGGCGGGGCACCCCACGGCGTGCCCCACGGCGCCGGCGGGTACGGCGGCCGCAGCTGCGCCAGCAACTGCCCGCGGCGCGCGATGAGGCGGCCGCGTTCGGCGTCCAGCCGCAGGAGGGCGCGGTCGGTCTCGCGCAGTTCCTCGGCGACCGGCCCGACCAGGGGCAGCGCGCAGCGCGGGCACGCGGGCGGCGCCGTCGCGGGCAGGTAGGTGCCGCACGCGGGACAGCGGTCGTGCGGCGGGGGCATCGTCTCCATGGCTCGGAGTGTGGCGCGGCCCACGTGCGCGGGCATGCGCGCCGGTACTCAGATCCGCGCTGAGTACGCACACTGGCTCCATGGACTGGAGCCGTTACCGCTTCCGCAGCCTGTGGCGGATCGCCGCCCCGCCCGAGGCCGTGTACGGCCTCCTGGAGCGCCCGCACGAGTACCCGGTCTGGTGGCCCCAGGTCCGCGAGGTGCGGCAGACCGGCGAGACCGCCGGCACCCTGCGCTTCCGCTCGGTCCTGCCGTACGACCTGTTCGTCACCGCGCACCAGACCCGCCGCGACCCGCGCGCGGGGGTGCTGGAGGTGGCGATGTACGGGGACCTGGAGGGGTGGGTGCGCTGGACGGTCGGCGCGGACGGGGCGGGCGGCGGCACCCGGCTGGTCTTCGAGGAGGACGTGATCGTCAACAAGCCGCTGATGCGGCGGCTGGCCGTCCCGTGCCGGCCGCTGTTCCGTGCGAACCACGCCCTGATGATGCGGCAGGGGCGGCGGGGCCTGTCCGCCCGGCTGCGCGCGGAGGGGGCACCGGGCCGGGAAGCCGTTTGAACGCAGCCGCCCGCGCCCTGTATTGTTCAGGTCGTCCCGGGCGATTAGCTCAGCGGGAGAGCACTTCGTTCACACCGAAGGGGTCACTGGTTCGATCCCAGTATCGCCCACCGTCACGAAGGGCCGGTCCATCACGGACCGGCCCTTCGGCGTGTGCCTAGGCCGCCGGTTCCTCGGGGGCCCGCGCGGGTGTCGGCCGCAGCGGCCAGGCCGGGTCGACCCGGTCGTCGGTGCCGCTGCGGGCGAACCACGCCTGCAGCCCGCGGGCCTGGCCGGCGTGCCAGAGGGCCTGGCGGGCGTGGAGTTCGGCGGGCGGCACCCCGCCGATCCGTGTGGCGAAGCGGTGGCCCAGCACCCGTACGAGCGCGAGCGCGGCGAGGGCGTCCGCCGCGGCGTCATGGGCGTCGGTCAGCACCACGCCGTAGTGCGCGCAGAGGTCGGTGAGGGTGCGGCGGCCCTTGCGGTAGCGGTCGAGGTGCTTGTCCAGGACCCGGGGGTCGAGGACGCGCAGCGGGCCGCGGACCAGGTAGGCGTCGAGCGCCATGCCGCGGTGGCGCTTCAACTCCCGGTCGAGCAGCGTCAGGTCGAAGGGTGCGTTCATCACCACGAGCGGCACGCCGGCCGCGGCCTGGTCGGCCAGCGCGCGTGCCAGTTCCTCCATCACCGGGCCGGGACGGCGTCCGTTCGCCCGGAGGTAGTCGTCGTCCAGCCCGTGCACCGCGCGGGCCCCTTCGGGCACCGGGACCCCCGGGTCCACCAGCCAGCGGGTCGTCCTGGCCGGTATGCCGGGGGCGTCCTCGACCACCAACGCGGCCGAGACCACCCGGTCGTGTTCCACGTCGACCCCCGTGGTCTCCGTGTCGAAGGCGGCCAGCGGGCCGTCGTACCAGTGCGGCATGGCGCACCTCCCGTGCGGATCGCAGGATGCGGGCGGCCGGCGGCCGCCCTTACGGTACGTACCCGTGACCGCACGTCACCGAACCGCAACGGTTTGCGACTTGTCGCTGGTGGGGATGAAGAGGGCAACGGGGATCACTAGGATTCCCGCGCCCGGAAAGGCACGGAGAGCGATGGCGCTCGAGCAGCCCGGCCCGGGTGGGCTGCTGTCCGAACCGAACGCACCGTTGCGCGGCGGACTCGCCACCACCAGCTGCATGGAAACCCTCCAAGTGGGATATCTGCACGCGGTGGCGGCGGCCGCCGGTTGTTCGCTCGCCCAGCCCTTCCCGGACAACGGCATCGACTGGCACATAAGCCACAGTTCGCACGGCCACGGTGTGGACGACGAGGTCACGATCAAGGTGCAGCTCAAGTGCACCTACCAGGTCGCCCCGCGGCCTCCCGGTCCGACCTTCGGCTTCACCCTGGAGAACGAGCACCTGGTGAAGCTGGCCCGGACCCCGGTCTCGGTGCACAAGATCCTCGTGGTGATGCTCGTGCCGCGCACCCAGGAGGAGTGGCTGCGTGCCGGCCACGACCGGCTGGAGCTGCGGCACTGCTGCTACTGGACGAACCTCGCCGGTCACGCCGCGACCGGCAAGCGCAAGACGACCGTGCGGATACCCACCGCGCGGATCTTCGACGACCGGGCCCTGTGCGAGATCATGACGCGGGTCGGGGCGGGAGGGAGGCCCTGATGAGCCGGACGGCAGACGACGCACTCGTCCCGCCCGACCCCGAGCGGGTCGACCCCGGCGTCCTCGTCGCGCTGCTCGTCCGCCACGGCTGGCGGCGGCGTGGCGGCGCCCCGGGCCGCTACACACGCTGGACGCCCCCGGGCGAGCCTGAGTCCGCCGCCCGGACCAGCCTCCTGGTGCCCGAGCGGCGTACCGCGGGCGCCCGCTACGCCGACCACGTCGAGCTGCTGGGCGAGGCCCTCGACGCCCTCGCCCGCTGCGGCGAGCCCTCGGCGCGCGAGGTGCTGACCGCGCTCGCCGTCCCCGGCGACGAGATCCACTGGCACCAAGAGCTGCCGCCGGCCGCCGGCGCGGCCGTGCCGTGGACGGCGGCGGAGCAGCTGCGCGCGGCCGCCCGCGCCATGCTCATGTCCGCCGCCCGCGCCGAGCGGGACCGCTTCGGCTACTTCGGCGCGCGCCACACCGGGCACGCCAACGCCTTCCTGGAGCAGGTGCTGGTCGGTGCCGCGCCGGGGCACCAGCTCACCGCGTACGCGCCGGTCCCCGAGGGCCGCCGCACCGTGACCACGCTGCTGCGCGCGCTGCAGGCGGCCCGGGACGCCGTGGACTACCAGCGGACCACCGGCGGCATGGAGGCCTTCGACGCGGCGGTGGGCCTCGGCGTCTGCCACGAACTGGCCGACTCCCTGATCCGGATGGTGCGCGGCACCGAGGGCGTGGTGGTCACCCTCGCCTGGGCCCCGGCGGCCGGGCCGCCCGTGGGGTTCGCCAGGGTGCCGGAGCCGGTCGAGTTCTCCCCTGGCGACCTCCCCGCGCTGGAGGCCGCCAGTGAGCGTTACGTGCGCGAGGAACCCTCGGTCGACGTGCGCGTCACCGGCACCGTCACCCGGCTGCGCCGGCCGCGCCCCTCCGGGGGCGGCAGCATCCGGCTGCGCGTCCTGGCCGGTGCGGACGTCCGCCAGGTACGCATCCGCCTGCCCGAGGAGGGGTACCGCATCGCGGCCCAGGCGCACCTGGTCGGGCTGCCGGTCCGGCTCTCCGGGCGGCTGGAACGGCGTACCGGCTTCCGCCACCTCACCCACCCGTCGGCGCTGACCCCCGTCCACGTCGACGAGGCCGACCGCGACCGGCTGATGAAGGCCCTGCACGGCGGCGTCGACACCTTCGAGGACTCCTTCGGCGGCTGACCGGGGGGCGCACCGGGCGGGGGCCCCCGACGCCGGGGGCCATCGCTTCGCGGGGCACCCGCCCGGCTCGGTAGGATTCACCGGTGCAGCTTTCCGCTGCCGGACCCAGTGGGACATACGTCAGGAGAGACCGGTGTCAGACGTCCGTGTGATCATCAAACGCGATTCCGATGAGCAGGAAGAGCGGCTGGTCACGACGGGCACGACGGCCGCCGAGCTCTTCGACGGCGACCGCACCGTCGTCGCCGCGCGGGTCGGGGGCCAGCTGAAGGACCTCGCCTACGAGGTCGCCGACGGCGACGAGGTCGAGCCCGTCGGGATCGCCAGCGAGGACGGCCTCAACATCCTGCGCCACTCCACCGCGCACGTGATGGCCCAGGCCGTGCAGGAGCTCTTCCCGGAGGCCAAGCTCGGCATCGGCCCGCCGATCAAGGACGGTTTCTACTACGACTTCGACGTCGAGAAGCCCTTCCACCCCGACGACCTCAAGCGCATCGAGAAGAAGATGCAGGAGATCGTCAAGCGCGGCCAGCGCTTCTCCCGCCGTGCCGTCGGCGACGACGCGGCCCGCGAGGAACTCGCCGACGAGCCCTACAAGCTGGAGCTGATCGGCCTCAAGGGCTCCGCAGCCGAGGCCGCCGAGGGCGCCTCCGCCGAGGTCGGCGCCGGCGAGCTGACCATCTACGACAACCTGGACGCCAAGACCGGCGAGCTGTGCTGGAAGGACCTCTGCCGCGGTCCGCACCTGCCCAGCACCAGGTTCGTCCCGGCGTTCAAGCTGATGCGCTCGGCCGCCGCCTACTGGCGCGGCAGCGAGAAGAACAAGCAGCTGCAGCGCATCTACGGCACCGCCTGGCCGTCCAAGGACGAGCTCAAGGAGTACCTGGATTTCCTCGTCGAGGCCGAGAAGCGCGACCACCGCAAGCTCGGCTCCGAGCTCGACCTGTTCTCCATCCCGGAGCAGATCGGCTCGGGCCTGGCGGTCTTCCACCCCAAGGGCGGCATCGTCCGCCGGGTCATGGAGGACTACTCGCGCCGCCGGCACGAGGAGGAGGGGTACGAGTTCGTCTACACCCCGCATGCCACCAAGGGGAAGCTCTTCGAGACCTCGGGCCACCTGGACTGGTACGCCGACGGCATGTACCCGCCCATGCAGCTCGACGAGGGCGTGGACTACTACCTCAAGCCCATGAACTGCCCGATGCACAACCTGATCTTCGACGCGCGCGGCCGCTCGTACCGTGAACTGCCGCTGCGCCTGTTCGAGTTCGGCACCGTGTACCGGTACGAGAAGTCGGGTGTCGTGCACGGCCTCACCCGGGCCCGCGGTTTCACCCAGGACGACGCGCACATCTACTGCACCAAGGAGCAGATGGCGGACGAGCTCGACAAGACGCTCACCTTCGTCCTCAACCTGCTGCGCGACTACGGCCTGACCGACTTCTACCTGGAGCTGTCGACCAAGGACCCGGAGAAGTTCGTCGGCTCCGACGAGATCTGGGAGGAGGCCACCGAGACGCTGCGGCAGGTGGCCGAGAAGCAGGGCCTCCCGCTCGTCCCCGACCCGGGCGGCGCCGCGTTCTACGGTCCGAAGATCTCCGTCCAGGCCAAGGACGCCATCGGCCGCACCTGGCAGATGTCGACCGTGCAGCTCGACTTCAACCTGCCCGAGCGCTTCGACCTGGAGTACACGGCGGCGGACGGCACCAAGCAGCGCCCGGTCATGATCCACCGCGCGCTCTTCGGTTCCATCGAGCGCTTCTTCGCGGTGCTGCTCGAGCACTATGCGGGCGCCTTCCCGGCATGGCTGGCCCCCGTCCAGGCGGTCGGCATCCCGATCGGCGACGCGCACGTGTCCTACCTGCAGGAGTTCGCCGCCGAGGCGAAGAGGAAGGGCCTGCGCGTCGAGGTGGACGCCTCCGCCGACCGGATGCAGAAGAAGATCCGCAACGCGCAGCGCAGCAAGGTGCCGTTCATGGTCATCGTCGGCGACGAGGACATGGCGGCGGGCTCGGTCTCCTTCCGCTACCGGGACGGCTCGCAGAAGAACGGCATCCCGCGCGACGAGGCGATCGCCGAGATCGCCAAGGCCGTCGAGGACCGCGTCCAGGTCTGAGCCGCCGGAACGACGCACGGCGACGGGCCCCCGGAGGTCAGCCCTCCGGGGGCCCGCCCGCGTCCGGCCGCTCGTCGGCACGGCGGAAGCTCTGCGTGAGCCAGGCCGAGAACGACCCGACGACCGCGCCGATCAGGACGACGCCCAGGAACATCACCCCCACCGCGATCACCCGTCCGCGCACCGTCACCGGCACGAGGTCGCCGTAGCCGGTCGTGGTGATCGTGGAGCACAGCCACCACACCGACTGGCCGTAGGTGCGGATCTGCGCGCCGGGCGCGTTGTGCTCGTCCGCGTACACCTGCAGGCTCGCCGCGAAGCCGAGGAGCAGCGCGCTGAGCCCCGCGTACCCCATCACCCGGGCCTCCAGGGAGAACCGCGGCTGCTTGTGGAGGTCCTGGACCCTCCCGTAGATCTGCAGCAGACGCAGCGGGCGCAGCAGCGGCAGGACCACCACGACCAGGTCGAGCCAGCGGCGGCGGACGTAACTCCAGCGGTGGGGCGCGACGGCCACCCGGACCAGGTAGTCCAGCACGAAGAGTCCCCAGGTCACGACGGTGACCGTCAGCAGCAGGTCGGACCATTCGGGCGGCAGGTCCGGGACGAGCACGCGCACCGCGTACGTGACGAGGAACACCAGGGACGCGATGGACAGCGGCACACTGCCCCGACGCTCCCACTCCCGCAGCCGCCGGTCGTCATCCATGGGCATGGAGCCAGCATCGTGCCCCGCACGCGGGAGCGCCCCCGGCGACACGCAGGGCCGGGACGACGCCATATGCTGCAAGGCATGACGAGTGAGCCGGAACTGCAGAACGGAGTCGGGACGCAGGACGCGTTCCAGCGCCTGTGGACGCCGCACCGCATGGCGTACATCCAGGGCGAGAACAAGCCGACCGGCCCAGGGGCCGGCGACGGCTGCCCCTTCTGTGCGATTCCGGAGATGAGCGACGAGGACGGGCTCGTCATCGCGCGCGGCGACGCCGTCTACGCGGTCCTCAACCTCTACCCGTACAACGGCGGCCACCTGATGGTGGTGCCCTACCGTCACGTCGCGGACTACACCGACCTCGACGGGCCGGAGACCATCGAGCTCGCCGAGTTCACCAAGCGCGCCATGGTCGCGCTGCGCTCGGCCTCGGGCGCGCACGGCTTCAACATCGGCATGAACCAGGGCACCGTGGCGGGCGCCGGGATCGCCGCGCACCTGCACCAGCACGTGGTGCCGCGCTGGGGCGGCGACACCAACTTCATGCCGGTGGTCGGCCACACCAAGGTGCTGCCGCAGCTCCTCGCCGACACCCGCAAGATGCTCGCCGACGCCTGGCCGGCCGGCTGACCCGGTCCGTCCCGCCGACCGGGCCGGGGCCGGGCGGCGCGCGAGCCGTCCGCCCCGGGGCCCGTCAGTAGACGTCGGCCTCGCTGGGCGAGGCGTCCTGCACCATGTTGCTCAATATGCCCGAGCGGTTGTTGAACTTCGAGACGTCCACCCCGTTCTCCTCCATGACGGTGATGGCCGCGGAGTGCACCGCCCGCAGCACGGGGGTGGCGGCGCGCAGGGCGTCGTCGGCCATGAAACGGTGGTTCCAGGGCTGTGAGGCCCAGCTGTGCCGCAGACCGAAGGGCTCGGGCAGGACGATCTTGCCGCCGAGGTGGTCGAGCACCTGGGGGAAACGGGTCAGGGGGGCGCGGGCGGCCAGCCGCACCACCTCGTCGCTCGTCACGAGCGGCAGCTGCACCTTCTTCGTCTCCCAGAACTTGACCGGGTGGGCTATCTCCTTCTCCTTGGCCTCCGGTGCCGTGGTGAACAGGGAGTGCACCGGTCCGAGCGCGTGCCCGGTCACCTCGATCCGCAGCGTGCTCGCCAGCACGGTCACGGTGACCATCATGGTGATCACCAGCTGACCGTCCCAGACCACGAACTGCAGACCCAGGTAGTGCCGGTTGCCCTTGTCGAACTGCTGCTCGTTGCAGATCCGCTGGATCTCGAAGTCGCGGACGGTGTAGCCGTCGACGTCGGAGCCGGTGGGCCGGGTGATCTTCTTGGCGCCCTCGCCGACGTGGGAGACGACCCAGTGCTGTATCAGCGGCTTGGGGAAACCACCGGTGTGCAGCGGGCCGCGCTGCAGGCCGCGCAACTTGCCGTGGATCACCTTGATGACGTCCCAGCTGCGGAAGGGGTGGATCTCGCTCAGCCCTTCGCGGGGCGTCAGCTCCTCGGCCATGTGCCAGGCGCCCCACCGGGCGCCCATGCCGAGCACGCCCTTGGGGCCTTGGTAGAAGACCACGTTGCTCTGCTGCTCGGCGGAGAGCTTGGCCAGGCTCTGGCGCAGCTTCTCGGCCCGGGTCTGGTTGGGGTTGCGCGGCACGGCCTCGGGGATCTTCGCGCCGACGCCGCTGCCCGAGACCAGCCCCGCCCAGCGTTCGCGCAGGTCCTTGGCGGTCTGCTCGCAGAGCCGCTTCGCCCAGAACCAGCCGAGGACCGGGGCCACCATCATCACCCGCAGGTACTGCGACCAGAAGCCGGTGAGCGGCGGGTTGACGACGAAGAGGACGGCGAAGAAGCCGACCACGAGCAGCACCACCGAGCCGAGCAGCCCTGCCCGGGAGCCCTCGGACCTCCGTACGAGGGCCCGCAGTTGGAAGGCGCCCAGCCAGACCAGCATCCCGGGCAGGAAGAGCAGGCCGAACACGACCATCACGGCCGTCAGCTTGTTGTCGCGCTCCTGGCGGATCCGGTTGGCGGCCAGGCAGTGCTCGACGACGGTCTGCGGCTCCGCGCCGAAGGACTGCACCAGCTCGTTCCGGGAGGCGCCCAGCATCCGGTTCTGCACGGCGCGGGCGAAGGCCTCGCCCAGGTTCGCCTGCAGCAGCTTGACCTTCGCCTCCTTGACCGACGACTTGCCCGCGTCGGCCGTGGCGAGGGCATCCATGGGACTGTCGCGGTACGCGGCCGACGCGAGGGCCTGGGTGGCCCCCGTCTGCCCGTCGACACCGCTCAGCGGTATCTGCGCGCCCGGGCTCAGGAAGTCGAAACCGTCGGTCACTGCCGCCCCCTTCTGGTCCCCGCCCGTGCGGACGTGAACCCGCACGGCCCTTTCCCCGGTCGCGGCACCGGCACACCTGCGAGGCCGCCCACCCAGCGTATACGGGGGGTGTGACGTGCGTCATCGGCCCGGCGGAAGAAGATCGTTCCGCCGGGCCGCCAACGTCCCCCGTACGGGGGTTACTTGCCGGACTCCTGGGCGTGCTGCTCCCTCAGCTTCTGCGCCAGCTGGGGCGGCATCGGCTCGTGCCGGGCGTAGCTGCGGCCGTACCGTCCGGTGCCGTGCGACAGCGACCGCAGGTCGACCGCGTAGCGCCCGATCTCGATCTCCGGTACCTCGGCCCGCACCAACGTGCGTCCCAGGCCGACCGGTTCGGTGCCCAGCACCCGTCCGCGGCGCCCGGACAGGTCGCTCATCACCGGCCCGACGTACTCGTCCGGCACCATGACGCGGATCTCGCTGACCGGTTCCAGCAGGTGGATGCGGCACTGCGTGGCCGCCTCGCGCAGGGCGAGCGCGCCCGCGGTCTGGAAGGCGGCGTCGGAGGAGTCCACCGAGTGCGCCTTGCCGTCGACCAGGGTGATGCGGATGTCCTCGACCGGGAAGCCGAGGGCCACGCCCTTGGCGGCCTGGGCGCGGACGCCCTTCTCCACCGAGGGGATGAACTGCCGCGGTACCGCGCCTCCGACGACCTTGTCGACGAACTGGATGCCGGAGCCGACCGGCAGCGGTTCGACCTCGATGTCGCAGATGGCGTACTGGCCGTGCCCGCCGGACTGCTTGACGTGCCGTCCGCGCGCCGTCGACTTCTCGCCGAAGGTCTCGCGGAGCGCCACCTTGTGCGGCACGGCGTCGACCTGCACGCCGTAGCGCGTGCGCAGCCGCTCCAGCGCCACGTCCATGTGGGCCTCGCCCAGGCACCACAGCACGACCTGCCGGGTGTCGGGGTTCTGCTCCAGCCGCATCGTGGGGTCCTCGGCGACGAGCCGGGACAGGCCGACGGAGAGCTTGTCCTCGTCGGCCTTGCTGTGCGCCTGGATCGCGACCGGCAGCAGGGGGTCCGGCATCAGCCAGGGCTCCATGAGCAGCGGGTCGTCCTTGGCGGAGAGCGTGTCGCCGGTCTCCGCGCGGGTCAGCTTGGCGACGCAGGCCAGGTCGCCGGCCACGCAGTGCGGCACCGTCCGCTGCTGTTTGCCGAAGGGCGAGGACAGGGCGCCGACGCGCTCGTCGACGTCGTGGTCCTCGTGGCCGCGGTCCTCCAGGCCGTGGCCGGAGACGTGGACGGTCTCGTCGGGGCGCAGGGTGCCGGAGAACACCCGCACGAGGCTGATCCGCCCCACGTACGGGTCGGAGGAGGTCTTCACGACCTCGGCGGCCAGCGGTCCGTCCGGATCGCAGGTGAGCTGCGCGTGCGACGTCCCCTGGGGCGTGCTGACCTGGGGGACCTCACGTTCCAGCGGCGTCGGGAAGCCGCCGGTGACCAGTTCCAGCAGTTCCACGGTGCCGATGCCCTGCTTGCAGCCCTCCGCGGCCGGCGCGGCGGCCAGCACGGGGTGGAAGGAGCCGCGCGCCACGGCACGCTCCAGGTCCTGGACCAGCGTCTTGAGGTCGAGCTCCTCGCCGCCCAGGTAGCGGTCCATGAGGGTCTCGTCCTCGCTCTCGGCGATGATCCCCTCGATCAGCCGGGCGCGCGCGTCGTCCATCGCGGGCAGCTGCGCCTCGTCCGGCGGGCGCTCCTCGCGCTTGCCGGAGGAGTAGTCGTAGACCCGCTGCGACAGCAGGCCGATGAGCCCGGTCACGGGTGTGTGGCCGTCCGCGGTCTCCTCCCCGTGGAGCGGGAGGTACAGCGGCAGCACCGAGTCGGGGGAGTCGCCCCCGAAGGCCTCACGGCACGTCTCGGTCATCTCCTCGAAGTCGGCCCGTGCCGCCTCCAGGTGCGTGACGACGACCGCACGCGGCATGCCGACCGCCGCGCACTCCTCCCAGACCATCCGGGTGGCGCCGTCGACGCCGTCGGCCGCCGAGACGACGAAGAGGGCCGCGTCCGCTGCCCGCAGACCGGCCCTGAGTTCCCCCACGAAGTCGGCGTACCCGGGGGTGTCCAGCAGATTGATCTTGATTCCGTCCCACTCCACCGGTACCAGCGAGAGCTGTACCGAGCGTTGCTGACGGTGTTCGATCTCGTCGTGGTCGGAGACGGTCCCGCCGTCGGCCACGTGTCCGGCGCGGTTCACCGCCCCTGTCGCCAGGGCGAGCGCCTCGACCAGCGTCGTCTTCCCGGAGCCACTGTGGCCGACCAGCACCACGTTGCGTACATCCTGGGGCCGGCCGGCCGCCAATGCCCTTCCGGCGGCTCCCGGACCTGCGTCTCTCCTGTCGCCCATGTGCCTCGCCTCCCGGTCCGTCACGGCATGGGGACTGGCGCCACGGGAGACCACCCGCCCAGGGCGGTCTGCAGTGACGCCCGCGGTAATTCGACCTTCCCACGCCCGTCACGGTGCGTCCATACGTCGTACGTGCCGCGGTAGGACGGGAGCCACGGACCTGCCGCGGAACGCGCCTGGCTACGATGGGCCAGCCGGACGGCCGACGGGGTCGTGCCGGTGCACCCCACGAACCTCCGGGAAGGCCATGCTGAACAAGTACGCGCGTGCTTTCTTCACGCGTGTCCTCACACCGTTCGCCGCGTTTCTGCTCCGCCGGGGCGTCAGCCCGGACACGGTCACGCTGATCGGCACGGGAGGCGTGGTCGCGGGAGCGCTGGTCTTCTACCCCAGGGGCGAGTTCTTCTGGGGCACGGTCGTCATCACCCTGTTCGTCTTCTCGGACCTGGTGGACGGCAACATGGCCCGCCAGGCGGGCGTCTCCAGCCGCTGGGGCGCCTTCCTGGACTCCACCCTGGACCGGGTGGCCGACGCGGCCATCTTCGGCGGGCTGGCGCTCTGGTACGCCGGGGGCGGGGACGACCTCGTGCTGTGCGCGGTGACGATCTTCTGCCTCGCCAGCGGCCAGGTGGTCTCGTACACCAAGGCGCGCGGTGAGAGCATCGGACTGCCGGTCGCGGTCAACGGCCTGGTCGAACGGGCCGAGCGACTGGTGATCTCACTGGTGGCCTGCGGCTTCGCGGGGCTCCACAAGTTCGGCGTCCCCGGCATCCAGTGGCTGCTGCCGATCGCCCTGTGGATCGTGGCCGTCGGCAGCCTGGTGACGCTGGTGCAGCGGGTGATCACCGTGCGCCGCGAGGCCTTCGAGGCCGACGCGGCGGCGCACGAAGGGAGCGGGCGGGCGTGAAGGACGGGCTGACCGACGCGCTGTACGGACTGGGCTGGGGTGCGGTCAAACGGCTGCCGGAACCCGCTGCGGCGCGGCTCGGCCGGTCCGTCGCCGACCTGGCCTGGAGCCGCCGCGGCAAGGGCGTGCAGCGCCTGGAGTCCAACCTGGCCAGGGTCGTGCCCGACGCCGACGAGGCGCGGCTGCGGGAGCTGTCGAAGGCCGGCATGCGCTCGTACCTGCGCTACTGGATGGAGTCCTTCCGGCTGCCGGCCTGGAGTAAGGAACGCATCAGCTCCGCGTTCGACTGCAAGGACCTGCACCACCTCGAGGACGGCCTGGCCTCCGGCCGCGGCGTCGTCCTCGCCCTGCCGCACATGGCCAACTGGGACCTCGCGGGCGCCTGGGTCACCACCCGGCTCGGGGTGCCCTTCGCCACCGTCGCCGAGCGGCTCAAGCCCGAGAGCCTGTACGACCGCTTCGTCGCCTACCGCGAGGGCCTGGGCATGGAGGTGCTGCCGCACACCGGCGGCGCCGCCTTCGGCGCGCTGGCCCGGCGGCTGCGCGGCGGCGGCCTGGTGTGCCTGGTCGCCGACCGCGACCTGTCCTCCTCCGGCGTCGAGGTGGACTTCTTCGGCGAGGCCACGCGCATGCCCGCGGGCCCCGCGCTCCTCGCCCAGCAGACCGGGGCGCTGCTGCTGCCGGTCACCTTGTGGTACGACGACTCGCCCAACCTCCAGGGCCAGGTCCACGCACCGATCGAGGTGCCGGAGGACGGCACGCGGGCGGAGCGGACCGCCGTCATGACGCAGCGCCTGGCGGACGTCTTCGCCGCCGGCATCGCTGCGCACCCCGAGGACTGGCACATGCTGCAGCGGCTGTGGCTCGCCGACCTGGAACCGCGGGCGGACGCGCCCGCCGGGCAACCGGCAGGGCGCGAAGCGGCGTCCTCCCCGGTGTCCGGCGACCCCACCGACCGCTCCGGAACGGAGAAGCCTTGAGGATCGGGATCGTCAGCCCGTACTCGTGGGACGTCCCAGGTGGCGTCCAGTTCCACATCCGCGACCTCGCCGAGCACCTCATCGCGCTCGGCCACGAGGTCTCCGTCCTGGCGCCGGCCGACGACGACACCCCGCTGCCGCCGTACGTCACCTCCTCCGGCCGTGCCGTGCCCGTGCCGTACAACGGCTCGGTCGCGCGGCTGAACTTCGGCTTCCTGTCGGCCGCGCGGGTGCGCCGCTGGCTCCACGAGGGCGCCTTCGACGTCATCCACGTCCACGAGCCCTCCTCGCCCTCCCTCGGCCTGCTGACCTGCTGGGCCGCGCAGGGGCCGATCGTGGCCACCTTCCACACCTCCAACCCGCGCTCCCGGGCGATGATCGCCGCCTACCCGATCCTGCAGGCGGCGCTGGAGAAGATCAGCGCCCGCATCGCGGTCAGCGAGTACGCCCGGCGCACCCTGGTCGAGCACCTGGGCGGGGACGCCGTGGTCATCCCGAACGGCGTCGACGTGGGCTTCTTCGCCGACGCCGAGCCGAAGACGGAGTGGCAGGGCGGAGGTCCCCCCGGCGAAGACAGGGGGAGGACCATCGGCTTCATCGGGCGGATCGACGAGCCCCGCAAGGGCCTGCCCGTGCTGATGAAGGCCCTGCCGAAGATCCTCGCCCAGCAGCCGGGCACCCGGCTGCTGGTCGCCGGGCGCGGCGACGAGGCCGAGGCCGTGGAGGGCCTGCCCAAGGAGATGCGCGACCGGGTCGAGTTCCTCGGCATGGTCAGCGACGAGGACAAGGCGCGGCTGCTGCGCAGCGTCGACCTGTACGTGGCGCCCAACACCGGCGGCGAGAGCTTCGGCATCATCCTGGTCGAGGCCATGTCGGCCGGGGCGCCGGTGCTCGCCAGCGACCTGGACGCCTTCCGCCAGGTGCTCGACGGGGGCGCGGCCGGCGAGCTCTTCCCCAACGAGGACCCGGACGCGCTGGCCGCCTCCGCCGTACGGCTCCTGGGCGACGCCGAGCGGCGTGCCCAGCTGCGCGAGCTGGGCTCCCGGCACGTCCGGCGCTTCGACTGGTCGGTCGTGGCCGCCGACATCCTCGCGGTGTACGAGACCGTCACCGCCGGCGCCGTGGCGGTCGCCGCCGACGAGCGGGTGGGCCTGCGGGCCCGCTTGGGCTTCGCCCGCGACTGACCCCGGAACCGCCACCCGCGACCGAAGCCCGCGACCGAAGCCCGCCGCCGGCGCCCCGGCGGTCCGCCGCCCGGTGGGCCGCACCGGGCGCACCGGTAGCCTTGCGGCCCGTGACCACCTTCATCTGGGTCGCCGTGGCGCTGGTCGCCGTCGGCCTCTACCTGAGCTGGACCGCGGGCCGGCTGGACCGCCTGCACGCCCGTATCGACGCCGCCCGGGCCGCGCTGGACGCGCAGCTGCTGCGCAGGGCCTCCGTGGCCCAGGAGCTGGCCACGGCGGGGGTGCTGGACCCGGCGGCGAGCATCGTGCTCTACGAGGCCGCGCACTCCGCCCGGCAGGCCCTGGACGAACAGCGCGAGGTGGCCGAGAGCGAACTCAGCCAGGCGCTGCGCGCGGTCTTCGCCGAGTCCGACGCGGTCGACGCCGTCCGGGCCGCCCCCGGCGGCGACGAGGCCGCGCGCGAGCTCACCCAGGCGGTACGCCGGGTGCCGATGGCGCGGCGCTTCCACAACGACGCCGTGCGCGCCGCCAGGGCGCTGCGCGAGCACCGCAAGGTGCGCTGGTTCCGGCTCGCCGGGCACGCGGCGCAGCCGGTGACGTTCGAGATGGACGACGAGCCCCCGGTCGTCCTGACCGCGGAGGGCGTGGCAGGCCACTGAGGAGCGATTGGCCCTTTTGCGGTCCACTTCGTGCGGTCCACCATGAAACACAGAGCAGCCATCGGTGTTCCGCCGGCCGTCCGTGAGGAGGCCCGCAGACGCCGTGGGCTGCCGTGACCCTGCAGTTGAGTCTCCGAGTGAGGTCCCCGTGTCCACCACGCTTCCCAGCACCCCCGAGTCCCCCGAGACCGGCACCGCCCGCGTCAAGCGCGGTATGGCCGAGCAGCTCAAGGGTGGCGTGATCATGGACGTCGTCACCCCCGAGCAGGCCAAGATCGCCGAGGACGCGGGCGCCGTCGCCGTCATGGCGCTGGAGCGGGTCCCCGCCGACATCCGCAAGGACGGCGGCGTGGCCCGCATGTCCGACCCGGACATGATCGAGGGCATCATCGACGCCGTCTCGATCCCGGTGATGGCCAAGTCCCGCATCGGCCACTTCGTCGAGGCCCAGGTCCTGCAGTCGCTCGGCGTCGACTACATCGACGAGTCCGAGGTGCTCACCCCGGCCGACGAGGTCAACCACTCCGACAAGTGGGCCTTCACCACGCCCTTCGTCTGCGGCGCCACCAACCTGGGCGAGGCCCTGCGCCGCATCGCCGAAGGCGCGGCCATGATCCGCTCCAAGGGCGAGGCCGGCACCGGCAACGTGGTCGAGGCCGTCCGTCACCTGCGCCAGATCAAGAACGAGATCGCCCGCCTGCGCGGCTACGACAACCACGAGCTGTACGCCGCGGCCAAGGAGCTGCGCGCCCCGTACGAGCTCGTCAAGGAGGTCGCCGAGCTCGGCAAGCTGCCGGTCGTGCTGTTCTCCGCGGGCGGTGTCGCCACCCCTGCCGACGCGGCGCTGATGCGCCAGCTCGGCGCCGAGGGCGTCTTCGTCGGCTCCGGCATCTTCAAGTCCGGCGACCCCGCCAAGCGGGCCGCCGCCATCGTGAAGGCCACCACCTTCTACGACGACCCCAAGATCATCGCGGACGCCTCCCGCAACCTGGGTGAGGCCATGGTCGGCATCAACTGCGACACCCTCCCCGAGGCCGAGCGCTACGCCAACCGCGGCTGGTAGGCGCCCCACGCCCCGCGATGGGCAGGCCGGCGACGGCCTGCCCATCGTCCGTTGCCCCACCCGACGTTCCGGAAGGTCCCAGCCCGTGTCCAGCAGCACCCCGACCATCGGAGTCCTCGCCCTGCAGGGCGACGTCCGCGAGCACCTGGTCGCGCTCGCCGAGGCCGACGCCCTGGCCCGCCCCGTGCGGCGGCCCGAGGAACTGGCCGAGGTGGACGGTCTGGTGGTCCCGGGCGGCGAGTCGACCACGATGTCCAAGCTCGCCACGCTCTTCGGCATGATGGAGCCGCTGCGCGACCGCATCCGGGACGGGCTTCCGGTCTACGGCACCTGCGCCGGGATGATCATGCTCGCCGACAAGATCCTGGACGGCAGGGACGACCAGGAGACCTTCGGCGGGATCGACATGATCGTGCGCCGCAACGCCTTCGGCCGGCAGAACGAGTCCTTCGAGACCGCGGTCGAGGTCGAGGGCGTGGAAGGCGGCCCGGTCGAGGGCGTCTTCATCCGCGCACCCTGGGTCGAGTCCACCGGCAGCGGGGTCGCCACGCTGGCCCGGCTCGACGACGGAACGGTCGTCGCCGTGCGCCAGGGCAACCTCCTGGCCACCTCGTTCCACCCCGAACTGACCGGGGACCACCGGCTGCACCGGTACTTCGTCGACATGGTGCGCGCCGCCCGGTGAGGTGATCCCGGTAGGATCGCAGTGTTCGTGAAGCAATCGGTGACGTGAAGGAGACAGGCTGATGTCCGGCCACTCTAAATGGGCTACGACGAAGCACAAGAAGGCCGTGATCGACGCCAAGCGCGGCAAGCTCTTCGCGAAGCTGATCAAGAACATCGAGGTCGCCGCCCGCGCGGGCGGCGCCGACATCTCCGGTAACCCGACCCTCTTCGACGCCATCCAGAAGGCGAAGAAGAGCTCGGTGCCCAACAAGAACATCGACAGCGCGGTCAAGCGCGGTGCCGGGCTCGAGGCGGGCGGTGCCGACTACGAGACGATCATGTACGAGGGCTACGGCCCCAACGGTGTCGCGGTGCTCATCGAGTGCCTCACCGACAACCGCAACCGCGCCGCCTCCGACGTGCGCGTCGCCATGACCCGCAACGGCGGCTCCATGGCCGACCCCGGCTCGGTGTCCTACCTGTTCAACCGCAAGGGCGTCGTGATCGTCCCCAAGGGCGAGCTCAACGAGGACGACGTGCTCGGCGCGGTCCTGGACGCGGGCGCCGAGGAGGTCAACGACCTCGGTGAGTCCTTCGAGGTGCTCAGCGAGGCGACCGACCTCGTCGCGGTGCGCTCGGCGCTCCAGGATGCGGGCATCGACTACGACTCCGCCGAGGCCAACTTCGTCCCCACCATGCAGGTGGAGCTGGACGAGGAGGGCGCGCGCAAGATCTTCAAGCTCATCGACGCGCTCGAGGACAGCGACGACGTGCAGAACGTCTTCGCCAACTTCGACGTCTCCGACGAGATCATGGAGAAGGTCGAGGCCTGATCCGGTCCGGCAGGACGTACGGCAGGACGGCGGCCCGTGGGGAGGACACACCCCCACCGGGCCGCCGTCGTTGTCGGTGGCACCCGATAGCCTCCAGGGGCCGCTTGAACGGCTGTCCGAGGGAGGGAGGGGCGCGGTGCGTGTGCTGGGTGTGGACCCGGGGCTGACCCGCTGCGGCGTGGGCGTGGTGGACGGTGCCCCCGGCAAGCCGCTGCGCATGGCCGGCGTCGGGGTCGTCCGCACCCCGGCGGAGGCCGACATCGGCCATCGCCTGGTGCTGATCGAGCGCGGCATAGAGGCCTGGCTGGACGAGTACGCGCCCCAAGCCGTCGCCGTGGAACGGGTGTTCAGCCAGCACAACGTGCGCACCGTGATGGGCACGGCCCAGGCCAGCGCCGTCGCCATGCTCTGCGCCTCCCGCCGCGGCCTGCCCGTCCACCTGCACACCCCCAGCGAGGTCAAGGCCGCCGTCACCGGCAGCGGCCGGGCCGACAAGGCACAGGTCGGTGCCATGGTCACCCGGCTGCTGCGGCTCGACGCCCCACCGAAGCCCGCCGACGCCGCCGACGCGCTGGCGCTCGCCATCTGTCACATCTGGCGCGGCACCGCGACCAACCGCCTCCAGCAGGCCGTCGCCCGAGCACGAACCCAGGAGCCCAGCACATGATCGCCTTCGTCAGCGGGCCCGTCGCCGCCCTCGCCCCGGACATCGCGGTGATCGAGGTCGGTGGCATCGGCATGGCCGTCCAGTGCTCCCCGGGCACCCTGGCATCGCTGCGCCTGGGGGAGCAGGCCCGGCTCGCCACCTCCCTGGTCGTCCGCGAGGACTCCCTCACCCTCTACGGCTTCGCCGACGACGACGAGCGCCAGGTCTTCGAACTGCTGCAGACCGCCAGCGGCGTCGGTCCCCGGCTCGCCCAGGCCATGCTCGCGGTGCACAGCCCCGACGCGCTGCGCACGGCCGTCGCCACCGGCGATGAGAAGGCCCTGACCGCCGTCCCGGGCATCGGCAAGAAGGGCGCCCAGCGGCTGCTGCTGGAGCTGAGGGACCGCCTCGGCGCCCCCGTGGGCGCGGCGGGCGTCGCACGCCCCGCGGTGGCCGCAGGGCCCGCCTCCTGGCGCGAGCAGCTGCACGCCGCGCTGATCGGCCTGGGCTACCAGCCGCGCGAGGCGGAGGAGGCCGTGGCCGCGGTGACGCCGCAGGCGGAGGCGAGCGCCGAGCCGCAGGTCGGCGCCCTCCTGCGGGCCGCCCTGCAGACCCTGAACCGAGCCCGCTGACCGTAGCCCGCCGAGCGTAAGGCGCACCGAAGTGAACTGGGACGACGAGTCCGTACCGACCACCGCCGACCGTCTCGTCGGCGCTGCCGCAGACGGCGAGGACCAGGCCGTCGAGGCGGCGCTGCGGCCCAAGGCGCTGGAGGAGTTCGTCGGCCAGGAGCGGGTCCGCGAGCAGCTCGACCTGGTGCTGAAGGCCGCGCGCCAGCGGGGCGGCACCGCGGACCACGTGCTGCTCTCCGGCGCCCCCGGGCTCGGCAAGACGACCCTGTCGATGATCATCGCGGCCGAGATGGGCGCCCCGATCCGCATCACCTCCGGCCCCGCCATCCAGCACGCCGGGGACCTCGCGGCGATCCTCTCCTCCCTCGCCGAGGGCGAGGTGCTCTTCCTCGACGAGATCCACCGGATGTCCCGGCCCGCCGAGGAGATGCTCTACATGGCGATGGAGGACTTCCGGGTCGACGTCATCGTCGGCAAGGGACCCGGCGCCACCGCCATCCCCCTCGAGCTGCCGCCGTTCACCCTGGTCGGCGCCACGACCCGGGCCGGTCTGCTGCCGCCGCCGCTGCGCGACCGCTTCGGCTTCACCGGCCACATGGAGTTCTACGCCCCGGCCGAGCTGGAGCGGGTCATCCACCGCTCCGCGCGCCTGCTGGACGTCGAGATCGAGCCCGAGGGGGCTGCGGAGATCGCCGGCCGCTCCCGGGGCACCCCGCGCATCGCCAACCGACTCCTGCGCCGCGTACGGGACTTCGCGCAGGTGAAGGTCGACGGCGTGGTCACGCGCGAGGTCGCCGCCCGGGCACTGGACGTGTACGAGGTCGACGGCCGCGGCCTGGACCGGCTGGACCGCGCCGTGCTGCAGGCCCTGCTGGGGCTCTTCGGCGGCGGTCCGGTGGGGCTGTCGACGCTGGCGGTGGCCGTGGGGGAGGAGCGGGAGACGGTGGAGGAGGTGGCCGAGCCGTTCCTGGTGCGCGAGGGGCTCCTGGCGCGCACACCCCGTGGCCGCGTAGCCACTCCCGCTGCCTGGGCACACCTTGGACTCGTGCCGCCACAGGGCGGCGGACCCGGGCAAGACGGGCTGTTCGGCCCTTGACGGCGGGGAGACTCGCCGCCGCAGGAACCTCGGTGTAATGCTTGGCGTTGTTCCACCGGCGAACGAACGCTTAGACTCCGCCGACGTCGTGCCTCCGGGACCGACACCCACAATCCCGTAGACCAGGCCCCAGCGGCCGTGCGAAGGATCGTCAAGACACCATGAATCTGGTTCAAATCCTGCCTTTCGTCCTGATCATCGGTGTCATGCTGCTGATGACCCGTTCCGCGAAGAACCGTCAGCGCCAGGCCACGCAGATGCGTGACCAGATGTCCCCCGGCTCGGGCGTCCGGACGATCGGCGGCATGTACGCCGTCGTCAAGGAGGTCAACGAGGACACGGTCCTGCTGGAGCTGGCCGACGGCGTCCACGCGCACTTCGCGAAGAACGCCATCGCCGCCGTCCTCGACCAGGCCGAGTACGACCGTGTCGTCCACGGCATCGACCCGGAGCCCGAGCTCGAGGCGCACGACGCCGAGGACGTCGAGGACGTCGAGAAGGCCGACGAGCACGTCGACCTGAGCAAGACCGCCGACGAGGGCGTGACCGAGGACGCCTCCAAGACGGACGGCACCGACAAGAAGTAACGGCCCGGCCGGTACGTTTCAGGTTCGGCAAGTCCGTACTACTCATCGTGCCGCCCTGCTGCGCGCGCAGGTCCGCAGGGCGGTTGGACAGGGAGAATCGAGAAGGTGGCAGCACCGAAGAGGGGCCGTAAGCCCTCGGGGAGCCAGGGATACCCCGGGCGGGCGCTGGCAGTGATCCTGCTGGCCATCGTGGCGCTTACCGGAGGGATGTTCCTCTCCGGCCACACCACCCCCCGGCTGGGCATCGACCTCGCCGGCGGTACGAGCATCACGCTGACGGCCAAGAGCGACCAGGCCGGCGCGATCAACAAGACCAACATGGACACCGCCAAGGCGATCATCGACCGGCGTGTCAACGGTCTTGGTGTCTCGGAAGCCGAAAGCCAGATCCAGGGCGACCGGAACATCATCGTCAACATCCCCAAGGGCACCAACGCCGCGCAGGCCGAGCAGCAGGTCGGCACCACGGCCCAGCTCTACTTCCGCCCGGTGCTCGCCGAGGTGGCCAACGCCCCGGCGGCGTCGGAGTCGCCCGGCGCCAGCCCCTCGGGCTCGCCCTCGTCCCCGGCCTCGCCGTCCGCGAGCGCCTCCACCGGTGCCAAGGTCCCCGGCTCCCCGTCCGCGAGCGCCTCGACGCAGGGCCGCGCCGTCACCGACGCGCTGAAGGCCTCGTCGACGCCGTCCGCCTCCGCTTCGGGCTCGCCCTCGCCGACCCCGACGCCTTCGGCGAGCGCCGCGGCCCCCGGGAGCACGCTGGACACCTCCATCCCGGAGGACCTGCAGGCGAAGCTCGCCGCGCTGGACTGCTCCGACGCGAAGACGCGCGCCAACCTGAACCTCAAGGCCAAGCCGACCGACAAGATCGTCGCGTGCAGCCAGGACGGCGGCGCCAAGTACGCCCTCGGTCCCTCCGCGGTCGACGGCAAGAACGTCAGCAAGGCCGCCGCGCAGTTCGACACCCAGGGCGGCAACGGCTGGGTCGTCACCCTGAACTTCGACGGCACCGGCTCCAAGGCCTTCTCGAAGATCACCTCTCAGCTGTCCCAGCAGCAGCCGCCGAACAACCAGTTCGCGATCGTGCTGGACAACGAGGTCGTCTCCGCCCCCTCGGTGAACCAGACCCTGAGCGGAAGCGCCGAGATCTACGGCAGCTTCACCCAGGAGAGCTCCCAGGACCTGGCGAACGTCCTGTCCTACGGCTCCCTGCCGCTCACCTTCGACAAGTCGGACGTCACCAAGGTCTCGGCGGCGGTCGGCGGCGAGCAGCTGCACGGCGGCCTCATCGCCGGCGGCGTCGGCCTCGCCCTGGTCGTGCTCTACCTGGTCGCCTACTACCGCGGCCTGAGCTTCGTGGCGATCCTGAGCCTCATCGTCTCGGCGATCCTCACCTACGAGATCATGACGCTGCTCGGCCCGGCCATCGGCTTCGCACTGAACCTGCCGGCGGTCTGCGGCGCCATCGTGGCCATCGGCATCACCGCGGACTCGTTCATCGTCTTCTTCGAACGCATCCGTGACGAGCTGCGCGAGGGCCGCTCCCTGCAGCCGGCCGTGGCCCGTGGCTGGCCGCGCGCCCGCCGCACGATCCTCGTCTCGGACTTCGTGTCGTTCCTGTCGGCCGCCGTGCTCTTCGTCGTCTCGGTCGGCAAGGTGCAGGGCTTCGCCTTCACCCTGGGTCTGACGACGCTGCTCGACGTGGCCGTGGTGTTCCTCTTCACCAAGCCGCTGATGACGATCCTGGCCCGCAAGAAGTTCTACGCCAGCGGACACCCCTGGTCCGGGCTCGACCCGCGTGCCCTGGGCGTCAACCCCCCGCTGCGCCGCACTCGCCGCCCCGCGGCCCGTACCGACGTCAAGGAGGCCTGATGTCCCGGCTCGGCAACCTCGGGCACCGCCTGCACCGAGGCGAGATCGCCTACGACTTCGTCGGCAAGCGCAAGCTCTGGTACGGCGTCTCGATCCTGATCACCATCGCGGCGATCGTCGGTCTCGCCGTCAACGGCCTCAAGCTCGGCATCGAGTTCTCCGGTGGCGCGGTCTTCACGACCCCGAAGACCGAGATGTCGGTCAGCCAGGTCCAGGACAAGATCGCCGGCAACACCGGTGGCCACCAGGCCATCGTGCAGAAGCTCGGCACGGGCGCCGTCCGCGTCCAGATCAGCGACATCTCGCTCACCGAGGCGAAGAAGATCCAGGGCGAGATCGCCGAGGACCTGAACGTCAAGTCGGCGGACATCGACCCGCAGATCATCGGTCCGAGCTGGGGCGACGAGATCTCCAAGAAGGCCTTCCAGGGCCTGGTGATCTTCATGGTCCTGGTGACGATCTACCTGGCGATCGCCTTCGAGTGGCGCAAGGCCGTGGCCGCGCTGATCGCCCTGATCCACGACCTCACGATCACCATCGGCGTCTACGCCATCGTGGGCTTCGAGGTCACCCCGGGCACCGTGATCGGCCTGCTGACCGTCCTCGGTTACTCCCTCTACGACACCGTCGTCGTCTTCGACGGTCTGAAGGAGTCCACCAAGGACATCACCAAGCAGAACCGCTACACGTACAGCGAGCTGGCCAACCGCAGCCTCAACCAGACCCTGGTGCGTTCGATCAACACCACGGTCGTGGCGCTGCTCCCGGTGGCGGGCCTGCTCTTCGTCGGCGGCGGTCTGCTCGGCGCGGGCATGCTCAACGACATCGCCCTGTCGCTCTTCGTCGGCCTCACCGCCGGTGCGTACTCCTCGATCTTCATCGCGACCCCGCTGGTCGCGGACCTCAAGGAGCGCGCCCCGGAGATGAAGGCGCTGCGCAAGCGCGTGCTCGCCAAGCGCGCCGCCGACGCCCGCCGCGGCGAGGACGGCGTGGACGAGCCGCAGGACGGGATCCCCGCGGACGAGGACGGCGGACCGGCGGAGGACGACACCCACGCGGGTGCCGCCGTCGTCGGCGGCCAGCGCAACCAGCCGGCCCGCAACCGCAGCCGCAACCGTCCCTCCGGCAAGCGCCGCTGAGGACGCAGCGGACGTTCGACGAGTCGCAGCGACGAAGGACCGAGGAACACCACCGATGACCATCGCGGACGCCACCCCGGAAGGGCTGCGCAGCCTGCTGCTCAGCCGCATACGGGACGTGCCCGACCACCCGAAGCCGGGCGTGACGTTCAAGGACATCACCCCGCTGCTGGCCGACCCCGCGGCGTTCAACGCGCTGATCGACGCCCTGGCCGGGCTCTGTGCCCGGCACGGCGCCGACAAGGTCGTCGGCCTCGAGGCGCGCGGGTTCATCCTCGCCGCCCCGGCGGCCGCCCGCGCCGGACTCGGGTTCGTGCCCGTGCGCAAGGCGGGCAAGCTGCCCGGGGCGACGCTGGGCCAGGCGTACGAGCTGGAGTACGGCACCGCCGAGATCGAGGTCCACCAGGACGCCTTCTCGGCCGGTGACCGGGTCCTGGTCATCGACGACGTGCTCGCCACCGGCGGCACGGCGGAGGCGTCCCTGGAGCTGATCCGCCGCACCGGCGCCGACGTCGCCGGTGTCGCGGTCCTCCTGGAACTGGGCTTCCTCGGCGGGCGCGCCCGCCTCGCCCGGTCCCTGGGCGGTGCCCCCCTGGAGGCACTGATCGCGGTCTGAGCACCCTTCTCCGACGTGTGGCGCCAGAGTCCCGGCTCCGGCGCCACACGCATGTCCGGATGCGGGGACGCGAGGACGCGGGGATGCCGGGACGACCGCGGGCGCCGAGGGCCTGACCAGCCCGTCGGCGGCTCGACGGCGGGAGGCGGGCTCCCGGCCCGGAAGCGGTCCGGGGCCCGCCTCCGGGCGTTGCGGGGGGTCCACGGGGCGGACGGGACGCGGTCCACCCGGTCAGATCGCTACCATGGTGTCTCGGAACCTCCCTCCTCGCCCGTCTCCGGCCGGGAGGGGACCAGAAGGAGTGCCCTTGCAAGAAGAGGCCAGGCAGGCTCAGCCGACGACGACCGCAGACGGGAAGCAGGCGGCTGCCCTCTCCGCGGCTCCTCCCGTCGCGCCCGCCGCACCCGCGGAGAGCAAGGCCGCAGGGCCCGCTCC